>JABHYP010000188.1 GCA_018656855.1 Candidatus Latescibacterota bacterium
ACATCCGAGATGCAGCAGGAAACTCGATGGGCCATTAATTATTTAGCCGAACGCATACAAATGGCCGGGAGCGGGGTGCCGCCTACATGCGGATGGCAGGTTATTGAAAATATTGATGGTACAAGTGGAGCTTCCGATTCGCTAAATATTCTGGGATGTTATAAGTCTCTCGTGCTGGAAACAACCCAGACAATGGGAAACAGTGGATCCCAGGTTAAGGTAAATAATTCTAGTGGAACAGGCATAGGAGACCTCTGTGTCATTTCAGATGGGACGTTTACAGAGATTTTTCTTGTCACAGATATTAATGACCTTCATCTCTGGCATAAGGCCGCACCGCCCTGGAACGATGATAACAAACTCGATCACGCATATGGTCTTGGCAGTACTGTATCTGTCGTTTCATACTACAGTTTTTTTGAGGAAGTTGATGAAGAAGGGCGTAAAAATCTAATGGTACAAACCCAGGCATACGTTCCGCAGATACTTATCGGTGATATCGACACTTTCCAGATACGTTTCAAGATGAAGGATGGATCGTGGATAGATGACCCGTATGAAGATGAATTAGTTGATATACGCATGGTAGAGATAACCGTTCGGGCAAAAAGCCCCAAACCATTGAAAGGTTATATTGATCCTGCATACGGTGATGCCTATAAGAGGCTTGAAATGAAAACTATTGTAATACCTAAGAATATTACTATTATATAGGATGGTGGTCATTTATGGAAAATATTAGACTTCATTTTAAGAATTCAGAGAAGGGTTCCGCATTGCTGTTGGTCCTGGCTATTATGATGACCCTGACCGTACTTGGAATGGGTGTAATTATCAGTTCCACGTCAAACTTTGGTTTGTCCAGAAACTATGAAAGAGCCGTACAGGCTAGAAATTTGTCTGAAATAGGACTTAAAGTGGCTTATCGCGAGTTTATTAACTCCGGTTTTCTTAAAACCACGCATACGGAAGATTTGGGGGAACCGCAGACAGGTGATGCGCTTCTGGAGACTACTCTCGGAAACTATTACATAGATGGCGACGGTGATTTTGTATGGGAATGGGATGACGGCGATGCCTATGATCCTTTATGGGATACCGAAATTCCCCACGGATTTAAGTTTCGGGTATATTATTCGACAGAAAGTGCATTTGTACTTGAATCCGAGGGATGGTTTGGCCCAATACATAAACGCAACAGAGCAAAAGGAGAAGTTGAGACAATGTTCCAGTTCTCCTATTTTGCATCAAGAGACCTCGGAGAGTTTGTCCGTGGTGCCTCGCAGGAAATCCGTGGAAAAGTCCATGCAAATGGAACTATGTTTGTAAGGCCATCCGGTTCGGATCTCAATGTCAACACATCATCCTTTTCAGCTACCGGCTTTATCATAAGAACCCGCGATGCCTGGGGAAGACCCGACGAGAGCGGCAGATGTTTTATTACAAAGGCTGCTGAAGATGGTACTTTTGTTGAGATGGAGCCGGATGTGGACGGTCTCCGTGGCTCTGACGGTGCAGCTTTTGATTCATTTAATTTCAACTGGTCAGACCATGATACCGGCGCCCGCGCGAAGTGGGGTGGTGTGGTGAGAGACAAGGTTCCGTACAAATCACCTCCGCCGGTTCAGAATCTTGAACCGGGCGGGTATTATGACATCCTGGCCCAGAGCGGTGGAGTGGTGATTAATAATATTTCACACGGTAATAGTTGGTGTTCGATTGTGAATATACCGAACTATAACGAGGATAGAACACAAACGGCCTGGGAAGTCAATATCGGTGATATGATAGCAGCCGGGGCGTGGCCGGGCAACAACCTTATTTACTGTAACGTTCCAGTTCGTATAACAAATGCCGCAGAACTTTTTGCGTCGCTCACGGTTGCGACCTGCAGGAATATCTACACCTTGGGTGATTTTAACACAGTCAATAAAAAAGGCGCTTCTATCATGACCTTGCACCGTATTAACCATCTCAGCATTAACTGGAGCGATGTATGGGATGCAGATGTAGATAACCGGCTGGCTGCTGACACCACGATTAACGGAGCGCTTGTGGATGGCGCTCCGACAGTTGATGAATATAACTGGTGTGACAGGGACGGTGACCGCGATTATGATTTTAATGATGATTTGATTTACAATGATTGGAACAATAAAACCGCCGCCGGCTTTAACCCTCCCGCTAACAGTGGTAATCCCTGGGCTAACTGCGACGATCTTCTCGAAAAATGGTCCGGCCTGACGCTTACCAAGTTCGGATCGGTTGTTCATCTTGGCTCCTCTTATGATATTATGGCCGAGAATCTTGATAATACCGGTATCCAGGACGATGAAATAGCATGGATCAGAACAACCGGGTATAATCCCCCAGTACGAAACTATTCGTATGATCCGGATCTTGCAACCCCGGCTGGACAGCCTCCCTTTACGCCGTTTATCGGACATTTAACTTCCTGGGAACCTTATTAAAATAACCCAGCACAACACAATCCCACCTGAATACAGGAATCAGGGGCCAGAATATAGAGAAACAAAACTTCCGGCAATTGATTCCTTACTTCTTTTATTGACTTAATTGTTCAGAATATTGTGTTTTTTTTGTGAAATTATATTATGCACATATCAATTTATCTCTGCCAAGCCCCCTAAATCCTCCGGAGGGGGACTTCTTTTTTACAGTTTTCAAGAATATTAACCCTCCTTCGGGAGGGGGTGTATTTAATGCAAATTCTTGTTTGCTGTTTTAACTTGATAAGCGAATTATATTATTTACTATTTGATATAAAACAAACCATAAAAAGATTTTAAATTGCAAAATGTAGAACAGACATTCTTGTATATTCTATTCTTATGGGCGGGCAGGAATATCTGACCTACCAAATATATGTTTGTCAGCTCGTCGCATTTCAAATAGAAGATGTTATTATTCAATAGCCACAGGCATTTAATTTTTCTATATTAAATGGTGCGGACAGCGCATGATGAAGATTCAAGTTTAAAAGAATAATTTTCCTGCGAATAATGAAAAATTCTTATATACAGGATTTAAAGAGTATGTATTTACACTCGAATTAATCAAAACTGTGCTTACTATTATTCCATTAGCTTTTATTTCAAGGGGAAATCATGAAATTATTTAATCATTACACGAGTAATATGCCCACATCAGGTATACAGAAGATATTTGAATTAAGCCAGGGGATAGAAGGTTGTATTCATCTTGAGGTAGGACAGCCGGATTTCAGAACACCGGAGCATATTCTTGATGCTATCGTTCAGGCAGGGAAAGATGGCTTTACCAAGTATACCGCTGCTGCAGGTATTCCGGAACTTCGCCAGGCAATAGCAAAGAAGGTTACTGAAAAGAATGGTTTTAGTGCGGAAGCGAAAAATGTGGTTGTTTCTCCGGGGGCGGTATGCAGTATAATGAGTTCTCTTATCGCGCTTGCAGAGCCCGGTGATGAGATACTTATTCCCGATCCGGCCTGGCCGAATTATATCATGCAGGCAGCCTGTGTCGCCTGCAAGGCTGTCCGTTACCCCCTTGTTCCGTCCCATGGTTTTCAAATAGACTTCGATTCCCTGGAAAGACTTGTAACACCGAAAACAAAAATCATGATCATCAACGCTCCCGGCAATCCCACCGGTGTGGTTTTCTCACGTGAGACTATTGAGAGAATAGTAAAATTTGTTAAAAAACATGATCTTTTTCTCATTTCTGATGAAGTTTATGAGGAAATCATTTTCGAGGGAAACCATATCTCGACAGGTCTTTATAATGATGACGGCCGTATCGTAAGTATTTTCGGATTTTCGAAGACCTATGCTGTTCCCGGACTTCGTTTGGGTTATACTGTCTGCGAAGAAAAACTGGCGGATCTCATTGCTAAACTTCAGACACCGCTCGTCTCGTGTCCCACTTCTGTATCACAGAAAGCCTGTCTTGCTGCACTCGAGGGGCCGCAGCAGCCTGTGTATGATATGTTGAAAGTGTATAGAGAACGGCGTGATGTGGCAATCGAAATACTAAAAAATAGCGGTCATTATCTATACACTCCCAGTGGCGCATTTTATATTCTAATCGATATTTCCGGAACCGGTATGAACTCGGATGATTTTGCCCTTACATTGCTGAAGGAAAAAAAGGTAGCGGTGGCGCCGGGAGAAACGTTTGGCAATACGACTTCTTCATTTGTGCGCGTTTCTTTCACTACGGATATCGATAAACTAATCGAGGGAATGGAAATCCTATGCGAAAGTATAACGGCCGGATTGTAATAAAGTGATAAGGCATAAGGCAAAAAGCTGGAATATAAAATTATGGAATATATTTTTAGGGTATAATAGAAATTATTTTCTATAAAAAAGGAGGTTATTTATGATAAAAATATTCAATTTACTGACCGAGGACCGGATCAGGATTCTCGATACGCAGGACAAAAACGAAGCCATTACTGAAATATGCCGGATGCTCGCAACCGCGGATACGATAACAGATGCGGACGAAATGGAAAATGCAATTTTTGAGCGTGAGAATATAATAAGTACAAGTATAGGTCTTGGTATAGCGATTCCCCATGTCCGCCTGAAAAGCGTAACAGATCTGACGATGGCTATTGGAATTGTAAAAGAGGGAATAGATTACAAGTCGTTTGATGATCTTCCGGTAAACATCATCATCATGATAGCGGCTCCCGAAGGATCGCACCGCGAGTACCTGAGCGTTCTTGCTAAAATTGCACTCCTGTTAAAGAACGATAGGATCCGTGAAAGCATACTCGATGCTGAAAGCTCTAAAGAAGTCTACGATGTGTTAAAAGAACATTGAAATGAGAAATCAGTTGCAGGAATTTTAAAATTGAAAATTTAAATTCTTCCGGACTTCCCATAAAAGCGGGAGTTGTATAAATTGATTCT
>JABHYP010000189.1 GCA_018656855.1 Candidatus Latescibacterota bacterium
GAGGTTCCCCAATACACTGCCATGAAGACGGGGAGTAAAATGGCCATGGATGGTATCCTCGATGAGCCGGCATGGCAGAAGGCGAAACCGGTCGGCCCGTTTCAATTTCAGTGGTATAAATCAGGCGAGAAGGAACAGACAGTGGCGAAAATACTGTGGGATGACGAGCGGATTTACTTTTCCTTCAAATGCGATGACAAGCATATCCGTGCGGAACATTATACCAACGGTGATCCTGTTTCGCGCGACGATTGCTGCGAGGCTTTTATCTGTCCTGTTCCGGAGGGCAACGAACGCCTTGACTACCTCAATTACGAAATCAACTGTATCGGAACGCGGTTGCTTGGATACCATGCCAAGTCGCGAGACAAGAACTTTTACTGGAAAGATGTAACCGGTATCGAGATCGGGCGTGTGATAAACGGGACATGCAATAACGACGACGATATTGACACTGGATGGGTTCTTGAGTTTTCTGTCCCGTTTACTCACTTCAGGGCGTTCGACACTACAGCGGAGAAAAAAGACGATCCTCCGGATGCTGTTACGCATATCAGAGGATTTGGCGCTGAATTTCCGCCGAAAGATGGCCAGGCAATTTATATCGGCCTTCACCGCTGCGGCGGAAAAACCAATCCCCAATACAGCCAGTGGTCCCCATCACAAACAGAAAGACCATCCTTCCACCAGCCGCAGGATTTCGGAAAAGTCATTTTCTCGACAGAGGTTTTGAGATAGTGATTTTTCACGATTGTTCCGAAAGCCCCGATGTCACATGTCGGGGTTTTTTTGTGATCCGCGTTCCGGTTGCCCGGGATTAATCTGAAATCCGATGTTTTTGTCTGCCTCATCGGGTGAAATGGTTCCGAACTTTTTCTCATATCGCTCTATTGCATCGGAGAGCGACTTATGGAATGCCTTTGCATGTATCGGTCCAAGAACGACACGTGAAACAATTTTCCCTCTTGAGTTGCCGGGCAGAAACCGGGCAAAGTCAAAGATAAACTCAGAGTTGTTGCTCGCAATAAATGCCAGGTTTGCGTAAATACCGTCCGCAACCGCATCATCTATCTCGATGCGTACCTGGCGCTCGGATCGTTTTTGTTCCTGTTGTTTTGCCATTTTCCCCTCATGCAACTTTGGTTAATGTAGAATTCCTTATAATATAATCCATAAGCGACAGGATGTAAAAGTGATTGTGTCATTTTCTTTTTCAGCCTGAATTATTCATAAACCTTTTTTCTTGCAAAGCATACAATATCTAAAGAGTTGTTAACCTGATTATTTCATAAATTTTTTTTGTTCTCGCAAAGTCGCCAAGAATTTAAATTATAATTTTTCAAATAATTAGCAAATAATAAAACTTTGCGCCTTTGCGTCTCAGCGAGAGATAATATTTTTACGAAAAATCCTGGTTAGGAATGAAAGAATGGAAAGACAGTATTACTGGAGGAAAAAAAGCAATTAAATTTGAAGCGGTGATTAGAGAGAAAAAAAGTTATTCGAGATTTTCCACAAGCATTCTGGACATCTCACTTGTAGATTTTGCATTGAGGAAATCTTGTTTAAAGTAAGGTTCATTTAATAGTTTTCCAATCTTTCCAAGAAGCTTGAGAAATTCATTTTTTTTACGTTCGGGAGAACCCATAAGAATTATAATATTAACAGGCAGACCATCAAGAGATTCAAAGTCTATCCCAGTTTTACTCCTGCCCACAGTTATCACGAAATCCTTAACGGATGGTGTTCTAGAGTGCGGAATAGCCACTCCGCCGCCTATGCCGGTAGACATGATCTTTTCCCTGTCCCGGATAGCCTTAAGGAATTTTTTATGATCAATTACCGCATGGGAATCGGCCGCAATGTCACATAATTCAACCAGGGCTTCGTCCTTTGTTTCGGCGGTTAGATCATGAACACTATCGGTAGCAATTATCTCTGAAATATTTTTCATAGAGGGTGAGGATATCATTTTATTAATTTCGGTAAAGTCAATACCGAAAGAAGTTAGAAAACCTTAATATTTCTCTTTTCAGCGCTTCTTGTTACCGGAATCTTGTGCTCAGCCCCGCCTATCATCAATGACGCGGATGTTACGTCCCACAATCTCTCATCATCTTTGCTGAGTGTTACATAGCAAACACCCGACCTTCTTTTGCCTACATCCGCCTCCTTCACGCCTATACCCCGCTCGACCACTCCTTTAAGGTTGTAAACATTATGGGATTTTTTTCCGGCGCTGCCTCCGGCGCCTATGTGGCTTACCGAGGTCACTCTCCCGAGTTTATTTGCGATGGTTGGATTGGTATTAATAAAGTGCATAGCTACTGCCTTGTAATCAGTTCTGTCGACATTGGAACGTAAACCACTCAGGGTGCTCAAATAATAAAATCCTATAATAATTGCAACGGTAATAGCTACATGCTGTATTTTTATTGAAGAAATCCATCTCTTAAAATAAATGTAGTCAATGTTTCGATCTGCCATTTTACATCATCGCCTTTCGGAAGGGTATACAGTATAACATTAAATATATATAATATTTTTAAAAAATAAAGTGGATAATTTTTTCATTTTAGAAGTTTAAACATTATATTAGTAAAATGTGTGAATTTTGAATGAAAGGCAAATTCAGTAATGCTATAATAAAATGAAAACCGAATAATATATGAAGGGAAAAAAGAGAAAGAAGGCAGTGGAAAAAGTGTAAGCAATGAAATTTCCTCGACTTTCTCACGTTTACACGGGCAAAACTGTTCATATTTACTCACATTGCCATAGCATCTCATGATAGTAAGTTTTATCTATAAAGGAGAGAATGCGATGAAAAAATTAATTCTATTGTTAATAGTTTTTGTTATTTCAGGGTGTTCGGTTTTTGTTTCGCGAAGCCTGCATGAGATAGTTCAAACGGTAGATGAGTTCACATTAACTAATATAACAAGCGAGAATGACGCAGCAAGCGCCGGGAAATTTATTTCAGGCAGCGCCCCGATTTTTATTGAATTCGGTGCAGATTCATGCCTCGTAGCGAAATTTAACCGCAACAGGGAAATGTACACTGTTGAGGTCGTATCATTCTTAAAGCCCAAAGGAGCGCTTGGCGCTTATTCCATTACCGAACTATACGGCTCATCTGATGTTGAGCTGGGTTTGCGCGCCAGAAAAAGCGATACAATTTTACAATTTGTAAAGGGACGTTATATCGTGTCCGTATTTACTTCTAAGGCAAGCAGCATGACAGGGTGCACTGAAATTGCCTCCGGTCTGGCAAAAAGAATACCGGCCGGAGCGTTTCCACCGGATATATACGAGAGGCTTCCCAAGTTCAAAATGATCGAACAATCAGGGTTATATTTCATGGGCAGTAAAGCTTTTCAGGAGCGGTTTTCCTCAGAGCTGGCGGAGGTTTTCATTCTGGACAGGATGATAGAAGGACTTGCAGCACAGTACCGGACTGATGACGGAATTGTCTACTTTATTAAAATCCGTTACCCCAGAGCCGAGCATGCTCTTGATGCTGTAAACTCATATTTAAAAAGCCGTCTCGACCGCCCGGTTATTTTGCCTAGTGAAGTTCTTAATTTCTATACAGTGGTGGCACGTGACCGGACGGAAGTCTATCTTGCGGGATATGCTGATTGGCTTTATGTGATGTTTAACGGGCCTCCCGGCGGAAAAGGGGGCGAATTGTTTGAATATATAATGCGTGGAGGTAAGTAAACATGATGTTTTTTAGCGGAGCCACCACGCATAATAGATATTGCCATATAGCTCAAAAACACGTAGAGGCATAGTAACAAAGGTGGGAGATTAAAATATTAAGGATAAAACCCGGAATCTATTTTAAGAATAATAAAGTGCGGAGACAAAAATATGGATAACATTTCCCGGCAATTTGCTGTCATCATGGCAGGCGGTTCCGGAGAACGCTTCTGGCCGCTTTCAAGGCGCTCACGGCCTAAACAGCTTCTGAGCCTGGCAGACGGAAAAAAGACGCTTCTCGAACAGGTTGTAGCAAATATTTCACCCCATATCCCGGTGAAACAGGTCTTTCTTGCCACCGGAGACTTTATTGCAGAAGCCATCCGTGAGACTCACAGCGACATCCCTCCAGAAAACATCCTTACAGAACCGTTTAAAAGAAACACAGCAGGCTGCCTCGTTTTTACTGCCGCTCACCTGCTTGCTCGTTACGGCGGCGATGGATCGGATATAACCATGGCCGTATTTCCAGCGGATCATCATATTGGTAATCCGGAAAAATTCGGAACTGTTATAAAAGCCGCCCTTGCTGTAGCGGAGAAAGAATCTGCGCTTGTCACTGTCGGGATAACGCCAAACCGGCCGGAGACAGGATATGGATACCTTGAAACAGCAGCCACGCCTTTATCCGGCAGCGGTTCTATCCCAGTGTTCCCCGTGCTCCGCTTCTGTGAGAAGCCTGACCTTAAAACTGCAAAAGAGTATATCGCAACAGACAGGTTTTTCTGGAACAGTGGGTTGTTTTTCTGGAGACTGTCAGTTTTTATCGAAGAACTTGACCGGGTTGCACCGGAAATGTGCATGTCACTGAAAAATATGGCGGAAGCGCTTGGTAATAACGACCGGCATAAAGCAATGGCGATTTTTAAAAAACTCGATAACATTTCCATAGATTATGCACTGATGGAAAAGTCAAAAAGTGTGCTTGCCGTAAGTGGAGATTTCGGATGGGATGATGTGGGGGCGTGGGATGCGCTCGAACGAACGTTTCCGGGTGATGAAGAGGGAAATGTCACAGTCGGAGAACCGATACTTGTTGACACAAGAAACAGCATCGTATATAATGAATCCGGGGCGGAGGACATGGCGGTTGCAGTAATCGGTATCGAAGGTCTGGCTGTTATCGTTTCAGACGATGGAGTCTTGGTTGTCCCGAAAGACCGTGCACAGGATGTCCGTAAGGTAGTTGAGGAATTAAAAAAGCGTAACGCAAAACAACTGTGAACAGTCTGTTTATAAAGCGATAAACACAGAAATAAAAGCAGGATCTGAGAAGTGTCGCTGAAAGGACACACTTTACTTTTACTTCTTAAAACGATATGTAAAGGTGAAAAAATCAAGGAGATAATATGAGCAAGACAGCACGGGATATCATGACAAGAAATGTGATTATAGTTGATGAGAATACGGCTATTAATGATTTGATTGAAATCTTTCTTGAACATAAAATAAGCTGCGTCCCGGTAGTGAATAAAGAAAAGAAACTCGTTGGTATCGTTACAAAAACTGATGTACTAAGCCACTTATTGGATATTGATCTGGATGTGAGCTTAAAAGTTCATCTAAAAGATATTGTAGAGAGCATTCCTGAACATGGCGACATTGATATATCCACGGAAACCGATTTAAATGCGGTTAACATAATGACGCCAAATCCAATTACCGCCAGTGAAAATACCAGCATTGAATCTTTAGCTAAAATAATGATAGACCATAATATTCACCGGTTGATAATAGAAAAAGACAGCGCTATAGTTGGAATTATCAGCACACTTGATATACTCTATCATGTTGCGGGCGTAAATAAAAATGGATGAAGAAAAAAAAGTAACATCTGGTGAAGATAAAAAAGAAGATAAAAAAGAAGTTAATATCTTTATTGAAGTTTCCAGAGATAAGGTTGAAGCTTCTATTACTTTAATCCCGCTATCAGAATCCCCTGAATTCAATACCGAACAAATCAGAAAATCGCTTTCTGATAAGGGGATTAAATATGGAATTAAAGAAGAAGTTCTCGATCTTCTTGATAAAAATATTAAATACAATGAAAGACTGTTAATTGCTTCTGGCACGAAACCGACAGATGGAAAAGAAGGAATAATAAAAAATTTCTTTGAGAGTAATAAAGCGGTAAAAGTAAAAAAGGGTGAAAAGATCGGGGAAATTATTCACCCTGAAGAAGGGATAGATGGGACAACTGTTTTTGAAGAAAAGATACCTGTGCAGAAAGTACAGGAAGCAGAAATTCCAAACCTTACAAATGTTGGATTATCGCCTGATAATAAAGACATTCTTATTGCAGAGATTGATGGATACCTTTTCATAGATAAGTTCAATATTCATCTTACGCCTTTTTTTGAGCTTGAGATATCAGAGGACAAATTTAAGGCTTTTGTAAAGGTTAAAAAACAGTTAGATAAAGACGATTTTAATGCTGAAGATTTGAAGCGATTTTTAAATGATAACGGGATTGGTTATGGAATTATTGAGGAGGAAATCGAAAAGATTTTTAAACATGAAAAATTTGACCAAGCTGTTCTAATTGCTAAAGGGATGGAATTAGTTGACGAAAAGGATGGTCAAATCAAGTACTACTTCGATACAGAAATAAAACCACAGATGGATGAGACAGGAAATGTTGATTATAAAGAATTAAACTTGATACAGAATGTGCAAACTGGAGATAAATTAGCTGAAATTTTCCCGCCGGAAGAAGGTGTGGAGGGCAGCACTGTATATGATGAGAAAATTACACCGAAAAAGGGAGTACAACCTGTTCTTCCAACCGGGAAAAATACTCGATCCGATCCCAACAATCCCAATATCCTTATATCGGAAATTGATGGCAGTGTTGAGCTAAAAGGAACAAAAGTTGAGGTTAAAAATGTTTATACCGTTAAAAAGGACGTCGATTTTTCAACGGGAAATATAAATTTCAGCGGTTCGGTAATGGTCAACGGAGATGTAAGAAGCGGATTTAAAATAATTGCACAAGGGGATGTACAGGTAAATGGAGTTGTGGAAGATGCCGTTATTAAATCCAATGGTAATGTTCTTTTAAAAACGGGCTTTGTCGGAAGAGGTAAGGGGCAAATCATCGCTCAAGGAGATGTGACTGTTAAATTTTGCGAAAATGAGACTATCATCTCTGAAGGCGACATAAATATTAGCGAATATGTTATGCACAGTAAAATGCTTACGAAAGGTAACATATATGTCACAGACAAAACAGGTCTTATTGTCGGCGGTGAAACTTGCGCTGTTAAAGGTATAGAAGCTAATATTGTTGGGAATGAAAATTATGCTCCCACTAAACTGTTCGTTGGTGTTGACATGGTAACAAAAGCATATTTAGAAAAGAATAACGAACAAATAATTGATTTTGGAAAGATTCTTGCGAAGTTTCATCGAAGAAAACTCCTTAAAAGAGAGTTGTCTGAAGAAAAGAAAAAGTTAATAGATAATTTGAAACAATTAAGAGATAAGAAAGTAAAAGAAAATAATAAGTTAATTGATGAAATTGAAAAATCAGACGATAGTGCAGATGAATTGAAAAAAGCTTTTGTAAAAATCTTCGACTCCGTATACCCGGGAACATCAATTACTATATTTGACAAAAATATTATAATTAATAATCCAAATAAAGGCGTATATTATTTATATACCGAGGATGATATAGTTACAACCAATTTATAAGCTTGTATGATTATTATTAATTCTGTCTCCGATCTTCGAAATCTATTAATGAAATAAAAAACGGCGCCAAGGTTTCAGGCGCCGTTTATGTTTCAAGCACGTAAATGAATCATTCCTGAGATGCACCGGCTTTCATATCTACAAAAGCTTTCGGATTCTCAACAACAACTATAAGGTATGTGATTGCGAGAACCATCATACAGACAATGATTGTGAACATATTACTAAAACTGAGGATCCCTTTATCCATAAGCAGACCGAAAATGATGGGCAACGGAACCACAAGCATATTCACACCAACATTTGTAACCGCGACATATTTGGACTTATCGAGTGTGGGACAGCAAAGCATGCACATGTTCGAGTAGCCTACATTGTCGGACACCTGCGCGATACCTGTAATAACAAATGCCGAGAACGCGACGATCAGAGAGGTTGATGGAACGAGCCATATAAGCAGGGTGTAGAAAAGAGCGATGCTTTGTGAGGTAATAAGCATCTGTTTCGGACCGTACTTGTCGGCGATTTTTGTAATAGTGAATCCACCGATGAACAAGCCGAGACCGTGGAGAGCGCTGAACCAGCCGGCATTAAGCTTATCGAAACCGCGATCGGAGATCAGGAAGGCGATCATGAAAGCAAGCATGACATAATGCCCGCTCATTATCCACTTGCCTATGATGAACTTGCGGAGAGGCTTGTCAGTTTTAAAAACATCTAAACACTGACCTATGAACGTTCCGAACGATGGAGCTCCTTCAAGATCTTCACCCTCCGGTTCCTTGATCGAAAGCAGGAGGAACATGATGCAGAGAGAAATGGCAAATGTCAAAAGAAAAAGGACGGCGTAGTTTGTAGGTTCGGGAAACATGCTGTTAACCTTCGCAATCGCAGGGCCGGCTAAAGCTATGCCGCCAAACTGCACAGCGAACAGAATGCCGAGAAGCTGGCCAAGTCGGTCGGTCGGGATGATCTTGAACAGAA
>JABHYP010000190.1 GCA_018656855.1 Candidatus Latescibacterota bacterium
AACAGGCAAACCTGCAACAGGCAAACCTGCAACAGGCAAACCTGCAACAGGCAAACCTGCAACAGGCAAACCTGCAACAGATAATAAAGAAAAGAAAGTAAAGAAACACTTTAACCACGGAAAAAAATCCCGTTCTAAAGTCCGTAAACAGAAAATACACGAACATCAGGTCGCAGTTCACGACACTTTCAAAAAAACCATGGCAAGCATCGCTTCCGACTCGAAATCAAAAACCAAAAAAAGCCGCACAAAACAATCCAGTGAGTCTACAGGAGAAAATCGTCCGGTGATTAAAGTCAGCGAATATGTCCCTGTTGCAGAACTTGCTAAGCAGATGGATATCCCTCCCAACTCGCTCATTGCCAAGTTAATGGATATGGGAGTGATGGTTTCGATTAATAAAACACTTGATATGGATACGATAACTCTCCTTGCGGAAGAATTGGGATATGATGTTGAACCTATGGTTGAATATGCAGAGGATATTTTAAAGACACGGGATGAAAATTCGGTAATAAAAGCTAATATAGAGGAAAGACCGCCGGTTGTTACTGTGATGGGACACGTTGATCACGGGAAAACTACATTACTCGATTATATACGTGAAGCAAACGTTGTATCAGATGAATCCGGAGGCATAACTCAGCATATAGGCGCTTATTCCGTAAAACTGCCAGATGGCCACAAAATTTCGTTTATTGATACGCCGGGACATGAAGCATTTACCGCAATGCGTGCCAGAGGTGCCAGTGTAACAGATATTGTAATTCTAGTAGTAGCGGCTGATGACAGTGTCATGCCCCAGACAATAGAAGCTATCAATCATGCAAAAGCGGCGAATATTCCAATCATTATTGCGATTAATAAAATTGATTTAGCGAATGCTGATCCTGAACAAATCAAAGGAGATCTCTCGCGGCACAACATCCTTGTTGAAGACTGGGGTGGCAACTATCAGTGCCAGGAAATTTCAGCCAAGAATGGCAAAAATGTTGATAAGCTTCTTGAGAAGATATTACTTGAATCTGAGATGCTTGAACTCAAGGCGGATTCACTAAAAAATGCATCCGGAATAATAATTGATTCAAAACTTGATAAAGGGCGGGGGCCGGTCGCCACAATTCTCGTTCAGTCCGGAGTCTTGAAAATCGGTGACGCTTTTATTACCGGAATGACAACAGGTCGCGTAAGAGCTATGCACGATGAGTACGGAATACCGTTTGAAAGCGCCGGGCCATCTGTTCCGGTTCAGATTTTTGGCATGAAAGGTGTACCCAGTTCTGGTGACACGTTTTATGTCATTGACAGCGAAAACGAAGCAAGAGAAATAGCAAACCAGCGTCGAATAATGAAGCGCGAACAAGAATCAAACCGGAATAAAGGTGTTACACTCGAAGATGTTTTTGACAAGATAAAAGACGGATATATAAAAGAGCTTAACCTGATTATTAAAGCAGATGTAGATGGTTCAATGGATGTACTTGCAGAATCTCTTTCTAAAATAACCCATGATGAAGTCCGTGTAAAAGTAATTCATAAGGGAGTAGGGGGCATTAATGAACATGATGTTCTTCTTGCGGCAGCTTCCGGTGCAATAATTATGGGATTCCATGTACGACCTACCTCACTTGCCAGAGATCTTGCAGAAAGTGAAAAAGTTGAAATTAAACTCTATAAAGTTATCTATGAAGCAATTGAAGATGTTGAAAAAGCTTTGAGTGGAATGCTAACCCCAACAATAAAAGAAATAATTGTTGGTACAGCTGAAGTACGTGATGTTTTCAAAATTCCAAAAGTTGGAAATATTGCAGGTTGTTACATCACAAAGGGAAACTTCAAACGTAATGCGAAAATAAAACTTATTAGAGATAGCATTGAAATTTATGAAAGTAAAATTTCTACACTCAAACGTTTCAAAGATGACGTAGCAGAGGTAAATCAGGGTTATGAGTGCGGATTGAGTATAGAGGGCTATGATGATATCAAGGTTGGTGATATCATTGAGGTTATAGATTACCAGGAAGAAGCAAGAAAGATTTAAACTACTTCCATGATTATCGGTATTTTACAAATTGAGCTTTTTATACCCGAGAGCGGCTCGCTCAAAACAAAACGATTTGCCGTTAAAAGTATTAAAGAACGGCTAAAAAGTCGTTTTAATGTCTCAGTAGCAGAAATTGATAATTATGACAAATGGCAAAGGGCATCTCTTGGTGTTGTTACCGTATCTAACGAATCGAAACATATTGAAAGTATTTTGGGGAATGTTATGAATCTAGTATATGGTGACAGGCGTGTTGAGGTTATTGATACCAAGATTAATTATGCCTAACAGGAAATATATAAATTGCATAGATTTAAACGTTCAGATCGAGTTTCAGAGCTCATTCGACGTGAAATTTCAATTATAATTGACCAGAAACTCAGGGATTCCAAAAACAGCATGGTCACTGTAACAGGCGTTGAAATGGGGAGGGATTTAAAGAATGCTAAGGTATTTGTCAGTGTTCTTGGGAGCGAACATGAAGTAGAATCATCTCTTGCTGCTCTTAATTCCGTTTCACACTCTATCAGAGAACAATTGAAAGAAAAAGTAATATTAAAATATTTTCCGAGAATTTCATTTTTTTATGATTCTTCCACGATTAATGGTATGCATATTGACAAACTTCTTGATGAAATAAAAGACAGGCATTGAATACTATTAGCGGAATTCTTATAGTTGACAAGCCGTCAGGCTGGACTTCACACGATGTTGTAAAAAAAACGAGAAACCTGCTCAATGTTTCAAAAGTGGGACATACAGGAACACTTGACCCTATGGCTACAGGCGTTCTCGTGCTTTTAATAGGTAAAGCCACAAAATCAGCCTGTCTTTTCGAAAATGACTCAAAGAGATACCTTGCTGAGGTAACCTTTGGATGGGCTACCGATACATACGACTTTACAGGCGCAACAACAGCCACAGGAGACCCGTCGAAAGTAAACATAAATCATCTTAAAGATGCCATTAAAAGTTTTCAAGGAGAATCCGAACAGATACCACCTATGTTTTCCGCTGTAAAAATTGGCGGGAAAAAGCTGTACCAGCTTGCGCGCAGCGGTAAAACAGTTATTAGAAAGCCACGAAAAATTAATATTAAAAAGATTGAGCCAGATCTATCCGGCTTCCCCAGGATAACGCTCGATATTGAATGTTCCAAGGGTACATATATCCGTACTATTTCACATAGTCTCGGAGAGATGATTGGCTGCCCTGCACATCTGTCTGCTTTGCGAAGAACAGCATCAGGGAAATATACCATAGAAGAAGCTGCTGATTTTTTGACACTCATCGAAGCTGAAGATCAAAGTAACCTGGAACGGTTGATATATCCCGTTCCCAATCGAGAAATAATTGGATGAAAGTATATAGAAATTTTGTTCCAAACGAGCAGTGTAAAGGTTTAAAAACAACTATTACACTCGGAACATTCGACGGTGTTCATATCGGACACAGATATATTCTTGATAAAGTTATTTCAAATACTGAAAAATCAACGGAACAATCTGCTGTCGTAACTTTTGACCGTCATCCGTCGTCTGTTATTAAACCGGATAGTTCGCCGCAGTTACTGACAACACTGGATGAAAAGCTTAAACTATTTGAAAGCACCGGTATTGATTTAGTATTTATTCTTTCCTTTACGAAACAGTTTTCTGAAATGAGCCCGGAACTATTTGTAAAAAACTATCTCGTTTATTGTATGGGTATGAGTCATTTTGTTATTGGTTATGATCACAATTTCGGGAAGGAAAGGCGCGGTTCAATTGATATATTTAAGGAGCTTTCACAAAAATATAATTTTACTCTCGAAATTCAGAAGCCGGTCACCTGCAACGAAATGACAGTAAAAAGTTCAACTATTCGGAAAAAGTTACTTGAAGGAAACGTGAATATAGCCTCGGCACTTTTAGGTGAAGATTATTCATTCCGTGGCAGTGTTGTGAAAGGTTACGGAATAGGAAAAAAAATCGGCATCCCGACAGCTAATATTGCAGCTGCAGACCATGAAAAAATCATTCCTTCGAACGGTGTATATGCCGGATGGATTAAATTTGATAACCAGAAAAAAGAAGCGGTTTTGTGCATTGGTACTAGACCGACCTTTGGCAAGACGGATGAGACAATTGAAGTTCATATACCTGAATTTAAAGGTGATCTATATGGGAAAGAAGTAAGGATAGGTTTTAAACGTAAGTTAAGGAATATTGAGGATTTTGGAAATGAACAAGCACTTGTAAAACAAATAAAAAATGACATTGAAGATTTAAAAACCACATCCCATAGTACTATTTTTAAGGAAGGAGATAAAAGTACAAATGGCAATTACGAAAGAACAAAAAAAAGCGTATGCATCTCAATACGGTAAAGACGAAAACGACACAGGTAGCACTGAAGTTCAGATAGCTATTTTAACCGAACGTATTACCGAACTAACAGAGCATTTAAAGACTCATAAAAAGGACAATCATACAAGACTTGGCCTATTGAAGCTTGTAGGCAAAAGGAGAAGGCTTCTCAGTTATCTCGAGAAGAATGAAATCGATTCTTATCGTTCTATTAAAAAGAAGCTCGGTATTCGCAAATAAAATGGGATCAGTGGGGTAAATTTTAATGTATAAAACAGTTAATAAACAAATCGGGGAATTCCCGCTTTCCTTAGAAAATGGAAAGATGGCAAGGCAAGCAGATGGCGCAGTAGTTATAAAGTACGGCGATTCTATGGTTCTTGCTACAGTATGTGTAAATAAAACAGCAGACCCTGAAAAGGGGTTTTTGCCTCTTACGGTTGAATATCGTGAGAAGTCATACGCAATTGGGAAAATACCCGGCAATTTTTTTCGACGTGAAGGAAGACCAAGCACGAAAGAAATATTGAGCGCCCGCTTAATAGATCGTACTCTTCGGCCGCTTTTCCCGAAAGGCTTCACGAACGAAATTCAAATCATAGTAACCATACTATCGTCGGATCAGGAAAATGACCAGGACATTCTTGGCTTAATCAGCGCTTCGGCAGCCTGGGCTATTTCCCCTATACCACTTCAAA
>JABHYP010000191.1 GCA_018656855.1 Candidatus Latescibacterota bacterium
CGGTCGCTCTGAATTCCTCCAGGGCATTATTCGTATTACCCAACTTCAGATATGTCAGCCCAAGTTTTATCTGGGCATCGGAGAGTTTGTTGCTGTCAGGAAAATTAAACACCTTTTCAAACGCATCCAGCGCTTTTTCAAAATTGCCGATAGCGTAATAACATTCGCCGATCCAGTATTGGGCGTTATCGGCAAGATCGTTATTCGGAGCAACAGTCAATAACTCTGTAAAACCGCTTATCGCCGATTCGTACCGTCGTGAGTAATATTCATCACGAGCTCCCTTGTAAGATGCATTAACATCGAAACCGCCGGGTTTGAAAGCGCTAGCAGCGCCCGGTCTCGATGCTGATGGCCTTTTTGTGCGTATGGAGCTGTCGAGACGTACAATCTGGTCATTCATAAATGTCTGGTTTTCTCTGATTTCCTGGATAGTAGCGTTATTATCGGTCATGGTTGTGTTGGTTTTATTCTCAAGGTCATTCAACCGTCTGGAAATCTCAGTAAGCTCAGTTTTATTTTCCAGAATTGTAGCCGCGTTATGATCAACCTGTTCCAGTATCACCGCCATTCTTTTCTGCTGCTGTTCCTCGGCGCTCACGGGAGCCTTCTTCCCCGATGAAGCGCAACCAGAACTGACAGTTAGAATCAATACCGGTATAATACATTTCCACAATGGTCTCATAATAATCCCTCCTGCGGATTAAAATCGAAGTAACATAGAAACTGCATGCCAGTGTTTTTCGAAGTCTGTGTCCTCCATAATTAACGTGTATGAAACAAGATCGTTCCTTGTTGAATGAGAAAACCTGCTAATTTTCTCCCAGACAGGTAACACTCCTATCCCGAATGAAAAAACATCATCTCTGGTGTCTTTTTTCCGGAAATAACCTGCCCGCAGAGTAATACGTTCGCCAAAACGCCGTTCCAAACCGGTATGAATTTGGCGGGCAGTTGGCTGATCTTCCAGATTAACTCCTCTTAGATCCAGGGAAAACACTGTTTTATCGTCAGGATGGTATGATATTCCGCTTGTCACAGCGCCGTTTTCAAGACATTCAAGTTCCATCCGGGCTCCAGAAAACTTTTCCGGAATCTCGTTATATACTATACCTACATTCATCTTCGGATTTGGCATGAGCAGTACACCGAATGCATAACCGCCTTCAAAACTGTTGCCCCCTTTAAGCCATGAACTGTAAAGAGTACCTGAAATCCCCAGAGAAACCGAAGGAGCAACTTTCAGGTTTATAAAAGCTGAATGAAAAGAGTTTTTTATTAAACCCTCAACAGAAAATATCCGTTCCGATCTGTCCAGCAGCGTGTTACCTTCTATCATCTCTTCACCGAGCCCCAGTCCCATATCCAATACCGGCGTTGTATACACCATTCCCTTAATAAACAGAGAAACAGATAAAAGCGCTTCACCCAATGTAAGTTTATCATCCTCATTATAATCAGTATTGTAGTTCGAAAAATCATTCAACGCAACAGCAGCCGCTAACGGATTGAAAAATAATCTGAACCTGCGTTCGTTCTGAGTTGCATTGAGCTTGAAAGCTCCCGGATTATAAAACCCGGCGGAAAAATCATCTTCAACTGAGTTATAAGCGCTACCCATTGCCAGCGCGCGAAGCCTTGCTGACCCGGAAGTTAAAAAAAAGTCTTCTGCTTGGGTGGATGATGAAAACACAAATATAGTGTAAAACAACCAGAGAACTGATTTAATCATGGCGTTCCTTATTTAATCGAACCAATAAGCAAGAAGTCAAGACCCATATACGTTTCATCCCACCCGTTTTTACTTTTTTCCCCTCGCATTCCTAATTCAAACGATATAATGAGGCTGGCCATGTTTTCCTTGAATGGAAACTCAGCTCCTAATGTTATAGCTTTTTCAAATATTGTCTCAATTTTGGGGTAGCTTTTGTAATAAAGGTTTCTAATTTTAAAACCGGCTGAAATCGGTATATTTCTATAATATGAGGTTTCATAACCTTCCCGAGGGGCAAAACGCACACCAGCCCCGAAACTGTACGTGTCCTGGTACATTTTTTCTTCTTTGGCAGTTATCGCCGCTTCTTTCCATTTACCAAGAGAATAATCCATGGAAACGGCAAAACGTTTTTTGAAAGTTGAGGCTATACCCAAACGCCACAGTTCCGGAAGTAAAATCATCCTGCTGTCATACCTTTGTTCAGGATTGGAAAAATTGCCAGGCCGTATCATAACCGACATATCCATATCCGTTTCACCGGTATAACCAACACCCACAGAAGTATTTTTTAATACATTCACTATTATACCTGCGGTTGCATTGTATCCCTTATACTTTCTTTTTATATAGGTCGTTGATTCATCGAATTCATCAACATTCGAAAATTTCCGGGACCACTCATTCTGTATCATTCCAAAATTATAGTTTAAAGAAATCCCAAGTCTTACAAATTCTTTAATCGAGCCCGCAAGCCCGAATGTTGACACATTAAGTCCGCCAGTTGATGTCATTTTATCTGTATACTGTTCGTTATGATACTCTATGACGCTTTCAGCCTGTGAAAAAGGTGAAAGCCCCCAGCCAATAACAATTCCTTGATAAATTGGAACAATAATTTTAAACATGTCAAGGCTGGTTTTTGCATTCGTCGGACTTTCTTTCCCGCCGGTAAAAGCCGTATTTCGGTTATAATTCGCTCCGATGGAATACAAATGGTTATTAAAGGAAGCAAGGAGAGCAGGATTATCCCGCATCATATTCATTTCATCACCTGAGGCTATGCCAGCGCCGCCCATTCCGGTTGACCTGCCGGCATCATCAGGGATAATCATTCCGATACCGTTCGATGAGTATATAGGGTTGCACCATGCCAATGACATAACCGAAACCTGTATGATTAATATTATCAAGACAACGGCATAACGATACAATATCATTCTATCTCCGGTAGAGGAGTCAGTGTTATCATCAGCGAATCAGAAGGTGTGAAAACAAGCTGATTGGGCGAAATTTCATTATCATTCGGTTGAAATATTAAGCCGTAATTTGTTTCTCCGCCGATATGCCAGCGGTTTACAATATCCGTTATGTCAATTTCATAAGTCTCATCAGAAAAAGCCTCGACAATAATACTACTCTGCGTATCCACATCAACGCTATCGATGGTTGTGAACTGGCTGTCTAGTTTATAAACGTATATTGACATGGGGGGATCGGGAATTGTGCTTTCACTGACGGACATTTTTAATATGCATTTGTTAATCGAAGCGAGATGGAGAACTGACTCGGGCAGGCCGATATTAAGAGCGAATCCGGATTTATCACCCTCCGAAACAACCGGTTTAGCCCCTCCAATTCCGGTGTTAATGTAATACGTACCTTTCGAAGAATTCACAAACGACGTGTCGGGGTACTCTTCACCGGACAGTGAAATAAGTTTAAGAACGGGGGGATAATTGGTATTATCTGTCTGGAGGCTGACAATCGAAGTTCCCTCACTGGAACTTTTTACAAGAAATCCCTTTATATCGCGAACATCCCTGATAATTTCGGGATCAATTTCAAAGGTAAGTTCCGAAAACGCAATCCCCGTATCCGAAGCGGCTGAAATAGGGGAACCAAGTTCTCCAAGAAAGCTGCCAGAATCGATCCTTAATGTGTCAGGCCACTCGGAATGTGTTTCGAATAATTCGAACTCTGCAACACCGTCCTTCCATACATCATAAACGTCAAATTTCAGGAAGGCGCCGATTAAACTGTCAATTTCAACGTAATTCAGGTTAAACGTAAATACAGAAAATGCCTCTACATTTCCGTATCGTCCGGCCAGAGCATACCTGGAATCTTCAATTCCTCTCCGGAAGGTTTTGCCAACTGTGACGGAATCCGGTGTCACATTGACATTTACCAGCCCGCTGGGATTCTTGTCAGAGAAATCCCCGGTCACACTTTTATCTTTGTCAGTGCCACATCCGGAAACGAAAATGACAAACACCATTAAAAAAACAATCACTCTATTATAACCTTTACATGATTTGCTGATGTAAAATCTTAACTTATTTACAGTCGGGTAAATATATATTTTTTATAACTCACTGTCAATGACTATCGGCGTGCAAAACCGCTGTATTCTTCAATATATTATCAAATACTGTTCACTTATTGCCATTTTCAACGCCGTCAGGGAACACGGGAATCAGACCCATTTTCAGATGGACCATAGAATGCCATTATTCTGAGATTTTGCTTTATCCATCTGAAAAAGAGTTCTATTTGTCAGCTACACCATTTCATAAATTCGATTCCATCCGCTTCAGCCAATATATTTATAAATGACATGCTGTGATAAATAATTATACATAGCCTCTGCCGTTAGGGTTTTATTCACCTACTACCTGAAAAGTAGTATCATTACTGCTGTTGAAAGCACTGAATACACCCAGGCCATTCGATATATTTGTTAGCGGCTCATTCAAATCACGAGAGTCTTGTTGACGTGATGTGTATAAATC
>JABHYP010000192.1 GCA_018656855.1 Candidatus Latescibacterota bacterium
ACAGTAGTAGAAGCCGCACTCGAAGGGAGCATAGACAAGTTTATACAGGCGCTGATTATCGATGGCGCGATAGAAACGGTTGAGACGGCTACAAAACTGGCCGATGAGCTCCTGGCAGCACAGGCTGAGTATTTGCCTCAATTTAAGTGATCCCGGTATACGGAATGTTGAATCAAGCTTAGCACGACAGTCACCGGAAGCATAACGACAATAATCTGTGGTCATTATTTAATTAGATCAATCCAAATAATTTCATTTTCTTATACGTTTCAATAATCACATTTCTGTCCTGTCGGACATCTTTCATCCATGGGGGACAATGAGTTATTATCAGAATCAACCGGATGATAATTAACAAAACACAACTCTAAAAAGGCTTACACTGATGAGTGAGTCACACCCCATGGATGGCGTGCACGCTTTGATTCCAAGCGATCAGATGTTTGATGGTGCACGAAAACTGCGTGCCGCATACGAGATGAAACCGGATAATCCGCTCTACCGGAGTGAATTCGGGTACAATTCACGCTGGGGCGTGGAAGCCTGCTACTACTGCCTCGATCAGTGGTACGAACAAGGCCTGTCGCCAGCCGCCGACCTGGTACGGCTGTTCGGGTATGACCCCCAGGGTAAGCACTGTCTCGGACAGCTTGGCGCATGCGAGGCTGAAATGGTGCCGCAATTCGAGGAAAAAGTACTTGAGGAACGAGGAGAATATGAGGTCATCCGGGATGCTGTGGGGCGTCACCTCCTCGTGTTCAAAGGCCGTCGGCAGGGATTCATGCCCGAGTACATCAGCCACCCTGTCAGGGACATTAAGAGCTGGGAAGAGAAGGTCAAATGGCGTCTCGCCCCGTCATCGACACGGCGATTCAAAGAATTTGAGAACCGCATGTCCACCGCCCGACGGGAAGCTGCAATTGGAATGATGATCACTCAGGATATGGTCGGGGGCTACATGTACCTTCGGAGCCTGATAGGGCCGGTCGATCTCCTGTATGCGTTTCACGACATGCCCGAACTCATCCACGAGTGCATGAAGTCATGGCTTGACCTTGCGGATTTTGTCATCGCTCGTCACCAGCAACATATCACCATCGATGAGCTGTTCTTTGATGAGGACATCTGTTATAACCATGGCCTCCTCATCAGCCCGGACATGATAAGGGAATTCCTGTTCCCATACTATCAGCAGCTTATAAGCAACATCAAGTCGCGACAGCCTGACAGAAGCCGTCATCTCTATGTACAATTCGATATCGACGGTTTCGTGGTGCCTGCCATCGACCTATACCGCGAAGGAACAGGCATGGATGTTATTAGCCCCCTCGAGGCGGCGGCAGGATGCGATGTCGTCGATATCGGTAAAAAATATCCCGATCTTGTGATGTTCGGCGGTATCGACAAACGTGTCCTCGCCGCAGGAACGGAAGCCATCGACCTGCATCTCGAAAATATCATACCGGTGATGAAAGCCCGTGGCGGCTATGTCCCCACCTGCGATCACGGTGTTCCTGCGGAAGTGAGTCTGAAGGATTACCGGTATTACAGGAAGCGGGTTATGGAGCTCGGCGGATGACAAGCGCGCTGTTTCGTAACAGCGTTCTGCCTCAATGATCTATCATGCAAAACAACGTATCCGGCATAAGTGAGCGTTGTATTTCTATCCGAAATATTACGGGTAACCAGATTGAATACCGGTGAATACTATCTTCTCAAACCTCTGAATGTACCCCTTCAGAACAATTTGGATATATTACTCCCTTAAGTAAAGAGATGGTTTGGTGTTGGTGAAGTAATCGAAAGGGTATTGCACCAGTCATATACAAACATTATTATATAAAATATTCTCACTTATTCCATTATAGAGGAGGTCGGGAGATATGGAGCGTTTCAATCGGAGAAAGTTTCTCGCGCAAGCGCTATCATCTTCAGCTGCTGGACTTTATGAATTTTCTCACAATTCAATTCGAGTTGATGCGAATCCCGGAGGAAATGATTTAGATAATGTAATGAAATCATTTTTACAGGAAAGTGTCGTCCCTCGCAATGTAATAGATTGGTTTCTCGATCCGGGCAAGACGCACTGGGCAAAGTTCGACACTGAAATTGGATATACCCTGCAAGACAGCATTCTTAAAGATGGCTTGGATGGGTGTTATACATTTCAATCCTACCCTCACCCCGGGGCTCGCAAGATGATTAACTTTGCCGATAAACCTTGCCGTATCAACACGTACGGCAATAGCTTCACACAATGCGCTCAGGTCAGTGACGGGGAATCCTGGCAAGAAATCCTCGCTGCTCACTTAGGCGAACCTATCCGCAATTTCGGGATCGGCAGTCAAGGTTTTTATCAGGCATACCACCGCATGCGCAGACATGAAGCAACATCCTTTGGAGCTAAATACATTATTCTGAACATTTACGACGATGACCATTTACGAAGTATCGACGCTTGGCGGTGGATCCGTTTACCATATAGCCGGAAACAAAATGCAATAGATGGCAAAACTCATTTTCACCCGGTTCCATGGGTTCACCCAAGAATCCACCTGGAAACGGGAAAATTCGTTGAACTCGATAATCCTTTTCCAACACCGGAATCTCTCTACAATCTCTGTGATGCTGATTATATTTATGAGACCTTTAAGGATGATATTGTGGTAAAGCTTCATATTGCCAAAGTATTCGGAAAGGCTGACAATGACAATATTAAAGCATTCAAAAAGCTTGCTGATATCCTGAACATGCCAACCGATTTCACCTCCACCGAGGCCATCCGGGAAACAACTACTAAACTGCATTGGGCATATGGCTTCCGCGCAAGCGAGCACATTATTGAGCAGGCTGCGGCTTTCGCAAAAAGTCACAACAAAAAAGTAATGATTCTTCTCTCCTTTAGCAGAAACAATATGATAAAAGCTTGTGCTGGACAGCCGCGCTTTGATCAGGCTTTTATTGATTATTTGAAGGCAAATGATATTATTCACGTAGATATAATGGAAAAACATATCATGGATTTCAAAAATTTTTGTATCTCGCCGGAGGATTATGTCAAGCGATATTATATCGGACACTACAGTCCAGCAGGTAATCACTTTTTTGCATTTGCGATTAAGGACGCTCTCGTTAATTGGCTGGATCCTAAACCACTGGCTTACAGGGATAAAAAACCATCACTGATTGATGTGTATTAATCGCTTTCAAGGTAAATTTAACTCATTGAAAATTTGAATTTAAGTTTCTGGTTGTACCCGTTACGAAAAAAAAGCTTTGATTTCCAAGATTACTTAACCGGGGTTTTTGTGACGCATGATTTAAAGGGGGAGCAATAAGTCTGGAAGAAAGGTGTGTTCTACGTAGAGAAGAAATTCCGGCAAAACACAAACACTGGATGAAATTGTTGCCACCTCAAAGAAAGAGTATTCATTCAATATTGATTATCCGAAAAATCTTGAAAATATATATTCGCAATACATATCTTAGTATTCAATTAATAAAATAATCCGTATAATTTCAAACAGTAAAATAATTGAAAGGGAAGAAATGGCTATACAAAGCATGAATGCTAATTTTCACAACTACAAAAAAAACATTAGCCGCTATTTTTCCAAATATGGAAAGAAACCGGCCATTATGATGACCGTATGCTTGACTTTTCTATTAATTTTTTCCAGTTTTTCATTTCATTGCAGCAAAACACATCATCACACTGGTATTGATACATTTGCGGAAATGAAAAGCGAATTATGGGAGAGTCCTGATACCGATTGGGTGAAATGGGTAGTTGTTAACGGAACATGCAGTCTGCATTCGGATGAAGCACGCCGCCGTTTTATTGAAGAATTTGACCCGGATATAATAGATTGGTATTATGGTCCGGGGATGAATCCCTGTGATTTGTGCAGAAAGAGGGGCATCGCAGTAAGTGGGCCTGAGGAATACGAATATCAGGAGGCGCTTCAATTTTCACGTGATTATACACGGAAGATTTTTAAAGAAAACGGAATCTCACTTACAGAAGACGGAGAGATTGCTTTTTATCATGATTTTGGCGGCGGAGAGTTTATGTGCCACAATGCTCCGCGATGGCATCAGGTGATACAGCAAGGATTGGTGCGGCTGGCGCCTTATGGTGACAGTGTCACGCAGGATAATATCGCCAGTCCGTTGCAGAAAGGCTGGGGCACATTCTGTAAATGGTGCAATAGCCGATTTATAGAATATATGCAAGATCGCTTTTCACCTGCTGATCTTAACAAAATGGGCTTTGATCCGAAAAAATTCAATATTCAGGCATATATGAAGAAAAAAAGAACGGAATTAACACCAGAGAAACTAATAGAGGAACCAATACTCCATGAATACATACGTTTTCAATACAGGGCACATATCATACACTGGATAGATCTTGTAGAAAAGACGAAGCGAGCCGCAGTAAAATATGGCAGGCCGGTACCGGCTCTTTATGGAAATCAATGGGGTGCGCAGGGCATCTGGCCATTGGGACCTATGCTCTCTCCTCATGTGGATGTTGTATGGATTGAACAGGCACTCTACCAGCCTTATGTTGAAACAGGCGAATTTGATACTCAACAGCCATTCGCAGCAGATAAGGACAAACAGGCATGGTCCACACTTGCCTATAAGTTAGGACGTGCAACGGGTTATTTTAAAAAGCCCGTGTGGACCGTTAAATATCCTGAAAATCATCTTCTCACATCGATTGTGCTTGCTGAAGCTCGCGCAAACGGCGGACAGATGGTGCAGTGCTATAGAATGAACGAAGAGCATGTTGATGGATATGTCTGGAATGCCCACCGCACACATGCAAGGTTCGCTTCAAATAATCGTGTGCTGTTTCTTGACCGCGACAGTAAATCTGATGTTGCATTAATATATTCAATTGCTGGTATGGTATGGCGAAACTTCTCCTCTCTTACAGTCCCCTCTTCGGAAACCTGGGATATCATGAAAACATGCGATCATGTAAAGCAGTTTACTCTTGCTGCGAGGTTGCTGGAGGACAATCACATTCCTTATGATGCTCTTGTTTTCGGACATCCTGATTTCTATGATGATACTCCGAGTTTTAAACGCCTTTCCCGGTACAAAACCGTTATCCTCCCCATGCTCGATGCAATATCCGACAGGCAGGCGGAGTATCTCAGAGAGTGGGTGCGAAATGGAGGTCAGCTCATTTTGTGGGGTGATACCGGCACCAGGGATGAAGAACTGCGTATTCGATCTCACTCCGTATTCAAAGACCTGCAGAATAATCCCGGTAATGGAAGTGTAATTTCAGTTAAAAACGAGGAGAACGCCCTTGCATTTCTGAACAGCAATAAACAGCCTTTAATCGAGACCGACCTTCCGCGCTCAGTCTGGCTGAATGTCTGGCAGCACGGTAATGGTCCCATGACATCGGTACAAATGGTAAATTACAATGCCGATATCAAGGCAAATGAAATTAACTCTGTTCAAGATTTTACTCTTCGTCTTCGTTGTGATAATGACGAACCATTTACGGACGTAAGATTCCTCTCTCCTGATTCCGAACCTCTTAATCTTCCATTCACTATGAATAACGGTTATGCTGAGGTGAAGATACCAAATCTCAATATTTTTGGTGTGATTGTCTTTTCCGCCCAGGATGAGTTCCGTGCACGGTCGGCTGCTGCACAAGTCCGAAAATGGCTTGAACGTTTGAAAATTGCCAACCGCTGTCCGGGAGAGACAATAGCACAAGACTCCGAACTCATCCGTGAAACAGAAGCCGCACTGAATACATTTCAAGGCAGCGCAAATGACGATTACAATTCATCCATGAGGAAATCCTTTGATTCTATGACGATGCAACTAAAAAGCCGTGTTGAACAGATAACTGAAAACGTATCAATACTTTGTGAAGAATTACGCTCTGATACAGCCGATATTAATGCTCAATACAAATTTGATTTTGGAGAAAAGGGGGTTCATTCTAACTGGCTGGAAGTTCGTAAAAGCACCGCATATACAAAATCAAAGGGTTATGGTTGGATAGAGCATGAGAACATCCGTGACGAAAACGCAGAGACTTTATCAACCCCGTTTAACTACGCAGATGATTGTCTTTATTCGGAACACCCTGCTGAATTTCAAATAGATCTTGAAAAGGGGGATTACACTGTTACAATCATTACGGGTGATAATAAAAATGATATCCATGTAGGAACAACCTACGTGAATGCAAATGATGAACCTGTCCTCATTGGAAACAGGTTATTCAGAGGATATTTCCAGAATCGAGCATTTCAGACTCACATCACAGACGGGAAATTAGTTCTTAGATTTTATGGAAACAATATTGGCCCATTATACTATAATCCCTTAGAGAAATGGGAGTCGGAGAGAAATTATAACGGTACTGCATGGCTGGTAAATGGTGTGATTATCCAGAGGATAGACCAGGCTGCGACAGAAATTGTTAAGACTTCTCTGAAACAGAATCAATTGATTCGCCAAACGGCTTTGCGTGATTGGGCAGTAATCGGCCCCTTTGATGATAAGGACTGGAACGGTCTTAATAAATTATATCCACCGGAAATATCAGCAGACTTATCTCGTTCTCACAGTGGAAAAAAAGATTTACTCCAATGGAAGCTCTTTTCACCATCAGAGACAGGATTACCCTTCATTCGCCTCTCGGAATTGACAGATGATATTTATGGCTCTGCCGCCTTTTTGCTTACTCATGTTTATAGTAACCGGCAAACAACGGCATTGCTTTCAGCCAGTACGAGCCAGACAGGTAAAGGGTACGTGAATGGTGAAGTTGTTTTTCAGGATGAAACAGCTGCCGGGCTGCTGGTAGATGAAGAAAAAGTACGAATTACCCTGAAGAAAGGATGGAATTCTATTCTTATTAAATCCTACAACTTCTGGGGACCGGAATGGTCTGTATATGCAGCGCTGATGAGTGAAGACGGGAAACCACTAAGGGATATTAAAGTTTCTGCAACAGGCAATCAGATGGTGAGTCTTTCTCATATCACTGGGGGGAAGTGAGTATTACAAATCTGACCTTGCCCAAAAGTTTTACCCATAATTATTAGGAGTTGTTAACAAATCCTGTTTAGAAGGCAAGGTAAGAGTATTCCTTCTGCACTCTGAAAGGGTACACCTACTTTTTAGGTCATCCTGCGTGTTTATTAAACAGCATATAGGGTTTATCCGGAAATCTTTTTTATCAAACCGGTTCTATAATATACGAAGAAAGTAACCTGGCACAAGTAAGTAGACCTTCACGGGGAATTATCTCGAAACCGTGAGTATTCTCGGTCGCTATGCAGATCAAACCTGAAAGTGCAGACTGGCCATATCGCTGTGATATCGAAGCATCCGAGCCATAACTCTCCCACACAGCTGTCTGAGGATCCATACTCAAATCTTTCGCTAAGTTGAGGAGTCGGTCAGAAACAGACTTGCTATAGACGCCGACACCATCACCATAAACCACGATCGGTTGAGGAGTCAGTTCGGTATTGTACTCCTTGGCTACAGGGCCGACATCGACCGCTATAGTCAGATTACCGGGAACTTTTCGCGCCGCGAACGATGCTCCGACGGCACCTATTTCTTCCTGGGCTGTCATAATAAAATAGGGACAAGACTAGTTAAGCGGAATATTTCTGAAATTCTCTAACAATATAATATAGATATTTTTATTTCGATAATTGAATCTGAATTCACATTCTTTTAGATGCAAATTGAAAGTACTTTTATGAATGCCGTGGA
>JABHYP010000193.1 GCA_018656855.1 Candidatus Latescibacterota bacterium
AACAAACAGGTGGTTATCAAGCCGAACGCCGGAGTAGTCGGCCCCCAGCATCGACACGAAGTGACAGATGTGAACCAGCTTCGCGGAATTCTCGATTTCCTCAAACCGATATATGATAAGCAGGTAATAGTAGCGGAAGGTTCTGCTTCACAGGCTGTAAGTATGCAATACGGCTTCGAGGAATACGGTTACACCGCACTTAAGCGTGAGTATAATGTCAAACTTTCCGATGCAAACGATCTCCCGTTTTCGACCAGGTGGATTTTAGCGGGATACCACCGCCCACAGCCGATAAACCTGATCGACCTGTATTTCGATTCCGATGTCTATCTTATTTCCCCCTGCCGAATGAAAACATCGGGGGGTGTTCTTCTTACATTGTCGATCAAGAACATAACCATGGGCTCCCCTGTCTGCCATTACAAACGAAATAAAGGCGGAAAGCCGGTTGATTTGAAACTTGTTAAGGCTCCACGGGGTGTTAATGAAAAAGCTAAAATGCACGGCGGCCTTGGTTCCATGGTTGGCAGGGAACTGAGCTATAACATCTTCACTGTTGCCTCTATGGGCGCGCATCCCGATCTCGCGGTTCTCGACGGTGTTGTCGGTGCAGATGGTAACGGCCCCTGGAACGCCGATCCGGTCGAGCATGGTGTCGCAATTGCCAGCAACGACTGTGTCGCTGCGGACCGTCTTGCCACAGAACTCATGGGGGTCGACTATGACAATCTGCCCTATATTCAGTGGTGCGCACAGGCGGGAATAGGCAGAGATGATCTTTCCGATGTTGATTATATAGGTCAGGATTATCGCCCGCACATAAAAAAATATCGCCTGAACAGCCGTCATGAGCTACAGACAAAATGGATACGAGATCTGAATGAAAAACTGAAGAAGTGAAATTCCGCGTTAGATCTCTGCACAATGACGAAACCGATATATCAACAGTTCAGTTTTTACATAATGCGGTATGTTTTACCTATAAGATGATATTACATCTCATACAAATAGTTTACCATAAATGGGACATGATATGAAACGACGGAAATTTATTCGTAACGGTGTTTATGCTCTCGGATCATCGGCGCTTGCCTCACATCTTTCAACGCACAGTGAAGCGGCCGCTGCCGAACGCCCGAATATCATTTTTATCCTGAGTGACGATCAACGCTGGGATACTCTCGGCTGCGCCGGCAATCCCATCATCGAAACGCCGGAACTTGACAGGCTTGCTGAAGAGGGGGTTCGCTACTCCAATGCTTTTGTCAGTTCACCCGCGTGCGCGCCCAACAGGGCATGCCTCTTTACCGGCCTTTACGAACGCAGCCATTCATATACTTTCGGTTCTCCTCCCTTAAAGAAAGCGTATTCAGATATAAGCTACCCTATGCGTCTGAAACAGGCCGGTTACAAAACGGGATATGTGGGCAAAAGTAATGTGAAGTTCGAACCGGGAGTAATCGGTGAGATGTTCGATTCCTTTGTCCCGCTTGGCCGTAAGCCCTATATCAGGGAAGAAAACGGCGAAAAACGTCACCTGACAGAAATTATGACCGACAGGTCTATCGAGTTTATCGATTCCTGTACCGGAGATCGGCCGTTCTGTCTTTCCCTTAGTTTTCACGCACCCCATGCCGAGGATGATGATCCGGCTCAGTTTATCTGGCCCCAGGCCTGTGATGGCATGTATGATAATGTCACTATCCCGCTTCCTGAAAATGCCCATCTTTACAACACAATGCCGGGATTTATGAAAACAAGCTTCAACCGCATGCGATGGTGGCAGCGCTTCTGCACACCGGAAAAATACCAGCAAATGGTCAAGGGATACTATAGAATGATTAGCGGCATAGACCGTGAGATCGGCAGATTGAGAAAAAAACTTGAAGAGAGCGGGATGGCTTCGAACACGGTCATTATTTTCATGGGCGATAACGGTTTTTTCCTTGGCGAAAGGGGCTTCGGCGGGAAATTTATGCTCTATGAACAGTCATTGCGTGTCCCGCTTATTGTTTATGATCCCCGTAAAGACTCAACAGCCGGGACAGTTTTAGATAGTATGGCCCTGAATGTCGATGTCGCGCCCACCATTCTCTCCCTGGCCGGAATCGAGCCGCCCGGTATGATGCAGGGGATGAATCTTGAGCTATTGGCGGAAGAAAACAGGCATAAGGCGAGAATGGGATTTCTCTGCGAATTCCTTTCGACAGAATTCCCGTCGATTATTCGTAGCGAAGGCTACAGGACGGAAGACTTGAAATATATCCGGTGGATAGACAGTAAAAACACCATCGAAGAGCTGTACGACCTGGCCAAAGATCCGCTGGAAGAGAACAATCTGAAAAATAACGCATCTTATGCCAGCCGCCTTGAAGGCATCAGAAAACGGTGCGACAGTGAAATCTCTCGACGTGAAGGCGAGAGACACTGATCCAAATAAATTATTGAATTTTGAACATCAGCTTTCCGGTTCAGGATAAAACAGGAGGATACCCCATGACCAAGTGGATGCATTGGACAATTCTTATGCAGAAAAACGTGTTAAAAGTTGCGGGAATTATGTCAATTCTCATTATGGCTATTTGCATATTTTCACATGCAGAAAATGAAACTCCAGTTCGTATTGCTTTTGATAAGAATTCTGAAAGAATTGATATTGTAACGGGCAAAAAACTGCCTGACTATACGCAAGCTCAAAGAGGCAGCATACAATTTTTCCAGGGAAGACTCGATACTCCTGAGAGGGGGTTTTGGTATTTTTTTGATGGACAGAGATTTAGAAACATTGAAGGCCTTGCTTTCATACGGAAAATTCCATCGATTGGCTGCTGGACAATCGTTAGGAATCCTCCTAACGGAATAATATCTAAAAGCCATCCTAAAGAACAATGTGAAATCATACACCATGCAGTCTCATTTATTCCGTTGAATGAATCCGGTCAACCGGAGCAAAGAGCCTACGTTTTGCTTGATGATTTAGATAAAATTCAATGGGAGGAATATGATCACTGGCTGGCGACGGACACCCAAGAAGAGTTGAACGCTAAACAAGGCGTTATTTTCTAACAGAGAAAATTATTGTAGCCAATGCGAGACATTTAAAAGAAACGAGAGGGAAATGGACTTATCGCGTAGACAGTCGAGGAGGAATGTTCTAAAAACAGGGATTGCTGTAGCTGCATCCACCGCATTAAGTACTTCAGAAACGAAAGCCGCTGAGGAACCATTCTGGGAGCCTAAGAAACCGGGAGAGCTGCGAGTTACCGCTATATGCGGTGAAGATCCCCAATTGAGAAACGGTCTTCGCAACATTACGAAAAACCTACCAAACGCAAAATTCTGGTGGGCAAACAACAGAGGACCGATAACAACTGAAATGCTTCGCGATACAGATCTACTCCTCACTTTTTATTCCGGCTATCTGTATACCGAAGAAAATATCGAAACAATAATCGATGAAATTACAAACCGTGGAATGGGTTGGATATGTGTTCATAACACGCATTGGTTTGTAGGTGATAAGCTAAATGCTTTCATTGGTGCATACCCAATGCTTCACAGAGAAATTCAGCCTGTTGTAGTCTGTAAACTTAATAAGGAACATCCTATTACTAAAGGTATTGAGCCTTTCATCATCCAGCTCGAAGAACAATTCGGTGCTTTTATTGCTGATCCTAAGGATCCTGATTTTACGTTACTGTTCAAGGGACATGGTTTGCACGATGGTCACTGGACTAACCAGGGATGGTGTGTCCAGCGTGGTAAAGGCAGAATTGTCGGAATGACACCGGGGCATTACGAGTGGGCTTGGTATCAGGTTCAGTACCAGGAATTGATGTGGCGAGCTGCGCATTGGGCGCGGAACCTTCCAATCGAACCGTTTTACGGGAGTTTTGAGAACTTTATTTGGTAAACAATCACTGTTAGGTCTGCATTGTTGTTTAAAAAATCTTGACGATTTTATATGATATGCTCTCATAATTTTAAAGAATTTTGGTAATTTTGTAAGTTATTACGATCTTTGCCTTTATAGGAGATTACAATGGGTTTATTCAATAAAACAAGAAAACGGAGATTGTTCAGAAAAGGCCTTCCGGCAGTAGCCGCTGCAACTGTAGCTGCTCATGATGTAAAAGCTGCAATCTTTCCTAAAACTTCAGGGGAAATAAAGGTTGTTGCTATTTTTGGAACTACGGAAAACCATAATGGGATTGGCCATGAGCAATACATTCGCCGGATATTTGAGTCCAAACAAAACTGGCGGTTGATTTTCGTTCGGGCGAATAAAATGTTTAATCCGGAACTTATCAGTGATGCAGACCTGCTCATGGTTTGTCGTGACGACAAAAATGATCCAATCGACTTTACACGCGAAAACGCACTTTTATCTGAAACAATAGATAAAGGCACACGTCTTTGGACTGATGATAATGTTAAAGCAATAATAAGCAATGTCCGAAGCCGAGGTATGGGACTGCTTACTCTTCACAACACGATTCTTTGCGGAAATAGTCGGTTTATGGATTTTATCGATGTCAGGGGGATTGAAGCTCACGCATTCCAACCCATTTGGCACACGAGGATAAACAAGGCTCATCCTATCATGGAAGGAGTCGGGAAATTTTCAATTATGCATGATGAACAGCTAGCGGTAATTATAAAATCCAAAACTACTGCGACTCTTTTCGAATCAACTTCTGTCCACGAGAAACGGCAGGCAATTAGCGGATGGGCATTGAAGAGAGGTGAAGGAAGGATCGCAGGCCTTCTACCGGGAAGCACGGTACATGCTTACGAAACACCTGAGTATCAAAATATTGTATGGCGTGCGGCTCACTGGGCGCTGAAACATGAGATACCAACATACCCAAAAGCGAAAAACCGCTATTATTAATCCTTATTCCCCAACTATGATAAAAATTTATGGAATGAATGCTCCCCCACCCCAAAGGCCGGGATATCATTAATGTATAGGCGGACAGGAATGTCCGTCTTTCCCGATAGGTCAGACATTCTTTATAATTGTCATTTTACTCCGACTTAAACATCGGGGAATTTTGGATTAAATTTTTTTAAGGTGCTTCCGAAATTACGGAACAGACACCCTGAGCTACCGTAACTACAACGGCAACGCCATGGGTATTTACGTGCCCGGAATAATGCCACGTTTTAACAGAGCCTTTGCTTCCATCATACTATTATTCACGCAATTATATATTGCATTTTTATAACATTAAGCGTTTGTTAATCCCTTTGCCTTTGGCATCCTCCGTAATAGGGGAAAATTGTGGAGATGGCTTACCTGTACATTTTTTCAATTTTAATAAAAATTATGGACGTAATCTAAAATTTCCAAATTACTAATCATTTTAAAGATAATAAAATGATATTTTTTTACTTGTTCAATTCATGGAAATATATTAGTTTAGTCTGAATTATTATTTTTTATAATTAAAATAGGGACAAGACTAGTTAAGCGGAATATTTCTGAAATTCTCTAACAATATAATATAGATATTTTTATTTCGATAATTGAATCTGAATTCACATTCTTTTAGATGCAAATTGAAAGTACTTTTATGAATGCCGTGGA
>JABHYP010000194.1 GCA_018656855.1 Candidatus Latescibacterota bacterium
GGAAGATATCTTACAGGTCAGGAATGCTGGACATACGGCGGTAATGTAAGATATAGCTGGGGAAAGAGTAAAAGAGGATTAATAACGGTGGAAACCGGAACCGGAACAGAGCCGCGTTATCATTCCGATAATTATCCGGTATGGTTGAACAGCGTACAAACATTAAGCGGCAGAAGAGATTATTTCGATTATTTCCGGAACAAAAAAATTGGAACATCAGCAGGATATAATTTTAATAAAATTAAAACGGATGTTTCAGCGGGAATCAACATAGAACGACACACATCACTCATTAAAACCACCGATTATAACATCCTGAACCGTGATGCAGACCAGAGGGGAAATCCGGCTGTCCGGGAGGGGCGTCTGCGTTCAGCTGAGTTGAACATTAAATATGGCAGTTCGTATACACCATTCGGGTTAGCAGGTCAGAAAAGAGCGGAACTCAAAATTGAACACAGTTCCCCGGATTTACTGTCGAGCGATTTTTCTTTTACCAGATATAGGTTTACAATCGACTGGAAATTTGACACCTTTTTGCAGCGGCGGCTACTGCCGAATTCGCTGGATGTGCGGTTTACAGGTGGAACTTGCAGCGGCAGACTTCCTGTCCAGCGTTTCGGGATAATCGACGGGAGCATGACTGGATTAAGCCCGTTCGGTGTGTTTAAGACACTCAGGGATCACCCTCTTGAGGGGGAAAAGTACTGCGCGTTCTTCTGGGAGCATAACTTCCGGACTGTTCCGTTTGAACTGGTAGGACTTGACTGGCTTGTGGAAAAAGGGATCGGTATCATCATTCACGGCGCTTCAGGAAGGACATGGATATCTGAGAAGAGACTGGCTGAGTTGTCATACAGCCCGTACTATCAGGATAATTTTTATAACGAAATGGGGATTTCAATAAATTCGCTGTTCGGTTTAATGCGCATTGATGTAACTAAACGTCTGGATAAAGATGATGTTTCTGTTAGTTTTGGCGTCGCACGGTTTTTCTGATACCGGCACTATAAGGAGGATAGTATGAAAATTACCCACTGTTTCATGGTACTGATTATCTGCACGGGGATGCTGTTCCCTGCAACATTATCATTCTGTGAAGTTACTTTTGGGAAAGAAGTTATCGTCGAACATGGTGAAACAGTCAAGAATGCGATCAGTTTCGGACAGAATGTACGCGTTTATGGCACTGTTAAAAAAGATGCGGTTTCATTTGGAGGAAATGTGATCGTCGAAAGCGGAGGAAAGGTTAAAAGTGATGCCGTATCGATTGGCGGTAATGTCATTGTGAAGAACAATGGCGAGATCCGTAAGAATGCAGTCAGTGTCGGAGGCCGCGTTGATGTGTCATACGGGGGAGTTGTTCGAGGCGACCGGATCAAAACCGGTAATTTCACGCCTGGCCTGATATTTAGCCATGTTGTGCCTCATGCGCCGGGCCGTATGATGTCAAATATTGCCAGAACATTGTTCTTGGGGCCGCTCATGGGTGTTTTTGGAGCTATAGGCGTCATAATCGGAATTGTGTTTATAATTATCAAGATGATTATATCGTTCGCGATTGCTGCGCTTGTAACATATCTGTTTCCCGCTCATGTGTCACACATGGCAGACTATGTACAGGCGGAATTTCCCAAAGCGCTGCTGTTTGGCCTGGTGATATTGATTGTTATCCCGTTTTTGGTGCTTTCACTCATTATTACGCTTATCGGCATTCCGCTGATTCCGTTTGTTCTTGTCGCACTGTTTTTCGTCTATATTTTCGGCTCTGTAGGCATTGCCCTATGGGCAGGACGTATTATTCCCGAATCTGAGGGGCGCTCGCAGATGGCGAATGTATTGCTCGGTGTTCTTGCAATCGGCATCCTTAAAAATATTCCATTCATTGGATTGTTCGTGGGAATTGCATTGTGCGCCTCTTCTTTCGGTTTAGTGATGCTTACAAGGTTTGCAACTGAGACACCTGGCGCAGTATATTAATATAAATGACAATAATGTCAAAAAAACATCACGGGGGAATATTATGCTTCGAAAGATCATGTTTTATGCAGCTTTTTCAGCGCTACTCGTTACCACTCTTTCCACTCCGGCTTTGGCAAGAAAAATGTCCCGTACCGAGGATTTTACCGTCCCGGCCTCAGGAATCAAGGCTGTCAATTTTAAAAACATCTTTTTAACCGACCTTACTTATAATGGAGAAGGTGATACGGACACTTTTTCGGTAAAGTTTGTACGGGTTGTAAATACCGATGACACCGATGAATTCGAGGATGTGCTCGCCGAGTTCGATCTGGATATTACCACCTCCGATGGGAAAGTAACAGTCGAATTAATTCACCCGGAACTGGTAAGCTCCGGCATATTAAAAAGAATTTTTAAACGTAAGGAATGGCGTGTTGAAATCACAGTTACGGGCCCTTCGTATGTAGACCTTACAATAAATGCCGATTTTTCGAAAGTCCGTACAAATTCGACCACGGGAACCTTTAAGATTAATTCCGACTTTTCCGATACCAATATTAGCGACCATACCGGCAGGCTCGATGCAAATGTAGAATTCGCCAGCCTTAGGTGCGATAAGCTTGACGGCTCATTCGATGTCAGCTCTGAATTTGGTGAGGTCGATCTCTTGCTCGTTTACCTGGCTGGCAGTTCCAGCGCAAGTACATCGTTCGGGAGCATAGACATCAGGCTGCCTGAGGACACCGGGGCGGTATTCCACAGCAACAAATCGTTTGCGAGTATCAAGTTCAATACCGGGGGTTCACTGACATACGAGGGACACAATGGTTCACGGCGCGTACTCCGGGGCGGCGGCCCGCGTATGGACCTGAATGCTGATTTCGGCAGTATTTCCGTGAGAGACAATGTGAGAGGAAAACAGAGAACATCACAGCGTATCGATGAGGGCTCAGGGGCAAATCCGATGACACAAGGTGCGTGGCAGCGGTATAAATCAGACGGTGAAACCCTGACACTGAGAGTAACAGATACACGAAAAGAAAGCAGGAGAAGAGTAACCACCCTCGAGTTCGATGAAAACGAATCAAGCCCGTTTGAAAGTATCGACGTGTGTGAAACCGATAAGGGGCTCAGCCTTTATGGCATTAATGGTAATTTTTTCGGCAGAGACCTTTCCGGCGTACAATTCAATCCGTCGAGGCTCTGGCTGCCGTTTGAGGATGATGTTGAGACCGAGGATGTCCTGCTCGGAACTGTGAATGCCTATGCTTTAAAGAGTACGGTTGATACACCGGCTGGAGAGATAAGCAGTGTTTTTCATTACGATATCGAATTTCGGAATTCACCGGTTCATACAATACGTTATGCCCTTGGCACAGGATTTGTTGCTTTCGATGATTTTAAGCTCGTGGCTTACGATTCTGGCAACAAGGCTGATAAATCAACTGAGAGTCCTCCACCGAAACCGCGTTTTGAAGAGGGTGTTGTACGTTCAGTCAAAATTCGAGGCGCACGGCTCCTTAAATCCTCCGAAGTAAAAGAGCTTCTTGTAATCAGAGAAGGCACCTCATATACCCGTGATGAAATTTCTGAAGATGTGCGAAACC
>JABHYP010000195.1 GCA_018656855.1 Candidatus Latescibacterota bacterium
AGAACCCGAAGAGAATAAGGAGTACAAGCCCGGATAACCGTCCGACAAATTCTCCGAGTCCTATATATAAAGTGAAAGCGGTAATACATATCATAAACGGCAGTTCCCATCTAACAAGCTGCCTGTTTATCGAAACTGGTTTGATAAAGGCTGTCACTCCGAGGATAAGCGCAATGTTTGCTACATTAGATCCGACTACATTACCGAAACAGATACCACCCGCTCCCTTAAACGCTGCGGCAAGGCTTGCGGCAAGCTCGGGAGCGCTTGTGCCGAAAGCCACCACTGTGAGTCCGACGACAAGATGGGATACCCCGCTTTTAAACGCAATACCCGTACCGCCTTCCACAAGGAGATCAGCGCCCTTGATTAACAGCGCAGCGCCTGCTATTATCAAAACGAGTGAAAACATAATATTTTCCTGAAAATTACGATTGCTTTTGTATCAGTGAGAAACAAAAAAAATATTCTTTGAGAATAACATTTTTTCAGTGTGCCGTAAAGTGCAATCTTTAAAAAGATCAATAATAATTGATTTATTCCCCGGCCATGCGTAATATATTATATTTTATCATAGAAAAAAGACAAGAAAATATTTTATAGATCATTTTACCATAATTTCACACGTTTTATAAACAAGGGAGGCGGCATGAACATTAGCTCTAAAAACCGTTGTTTTCTCGTAACATGCATGTTAGTTGTGTTTTTACTTGGCGCTTTATCGATTGATTGTTTGTGTCAGACAAGAGCAAAAACTCATATCGACATACCTGATATCCCCGGTTATATAACCATGAAATGTGATTTTCACATGCACACTGTATTTTCCGATGGTTCTGTGTGGCCGCAGATACGCGCTGAGGAAGCATGGAGACAGGGACTTGACGCATTTTCCATCACAGATCATATAGAGTATCAACCACACAAGGACGATGTCATCACAAATCATTATAAGCCTTATGAAATAGCGCGTCCGGCTGCGGAAGCTCTGCAGGTTCTTATCATCCCGGGCGGGGAAATCACACGGAGTGAACCGATAGGGCATCACAATGCTATTTTCCTGACCGATATCAATGCTCTTGACACACCTGATTCTACAATTGCAATTCGAAATGCTGCCGAGCAGGGAGGTTTCGTTTTCTGGAACCATCCGGGTTGGAAACAGCCTGACGGAAAAGCAGTCTGGTTTCCCATTCAATCTGAGATTTATGACCAGGGATGGCTTCATGGGATAGAGGTTGTAAACGGCGCAAGCTACTATCCTAACGCCCATGCATGGTGTCTGGAAAAAAAATTGACTATGATGTGCTCATCTGATGTTCATGGTCCCATAAATCTGGATTACGACATATATAACGGTCAGCACAGGCCAATGACACTTGTATTTGTGAAGAGAAAAACCGAAAATGAACTGAAAAAAGCTCTTTTCGACCGCCGCACAGCGGTTTACTATAATAATATTCTTATCGGCGAAGAAAAATATTTAGAACCTCTATTTAACGCATCAGTTGAAATCCTTAATCCGAAAATTGTTATTGAAGGCAACAGCAGGGTGGTTGTTCAAATCAGCAACACATCCGATGTAAGCTATGAACTGGTTGCGGATGGAGAGACAGAAGGTATTTCAATTCCGAATTCTCTTACACTTCATGCGCATAAAACTGTAAGATGTACTATCAGGAGAACATCGGAAACACTTTCCGGTACAAAAAGAATTCGCATGAAATATAAAGTTACAAATCTCTTGGTTGCCCCTGAAGAGGGTCTATCTGTTGAATTACCTTTAAGGATTACTTTTGTCCGGTAAAATAACAATAAGACACAACCGGCTGAAAAGTTTAAAATCATTGGGCAGTGTGTGGGATTACACATGCAGTTAGGCTAACAGTTCACCCTGCCGTGTGTACATTAAAAAGGCATCCTGATAGCGCGGGATGCCTTTAATTTTTTATTCGATTTTGCGGAAAGATAAAAACCTTTGAATTATCTGCCCATTACCAGTCCTGTCCGGAAAAACTAGTCCAGTAAGTATTATCGCGCGGGATATCTTCCCATTCGATCGCATCCAGGGCATAAAGGTCAAAAACCGTCTGCCCGCCAAAAAGTGTCATGACATTTTGAAGCCGTTTATCTCCCTTTACTTTTCCGTTAATACCTTCTCTAAAACCGCCGGTATCTGTTGTTCCGAAATCGCCGGTCAGCATATCAATAACCGCAATGTCCGCAGGAGATCCCGCCGACAGATTGCCTAATTCAGGATGGTTTATCTCGCGGGCGGGATTGATTGTCGAGCACCTTATTACATCCTCAAGAGACATCCCCATATTGAGAAATTTCGTCATGAGATTTGTCATGTTTATAACCGGGCCGTTGCTGTTTCTTCCGTAAAGGTCGGTGCTTATCGAATTCGGCATGAATCCCTGCCTGACCGCAGTATGGGCGTGCCTGAACACGAAACTTCCGGAGCCGTGGCCGACATCGAAGATTACGCCTTTCTCCTGTGCCTTTATCATATCGGGATTTACTTTCCCGTTTTGGGTGCTCGGATAGGCTCTTCCGAAAATGTGCGTATGGATGTCGCCCGGCCGCATCTTTTCGAGCACAAGCTCGCGGAACGAGCGTGCGGGATGA
>JABHYP010000196.1 GCA_018656855.1 Candidatus Latescibacterota bacterium
CCCCCTCCTGGTAAAGCACATGTATCAACTTCCCCTTGCCTCCGAGAAGCTCGCCGACTAATTCTGCTCCGAGCGCACCGCCCCTGTAGTTGTCAGTTGAAACGAACGATTCATGAAACTCGCCTTCAAGATCCGAATTGAAAATTATGGTTGGAATTCCGAGTTTTTTTGCATCGCGGACAGGCCTGATCAGCGCACGGTCATCTATAGGGGAAAGAACTATTGCATCGACATCGGCGGCGATAAATGTCTCTACAATCTGTATCTGCTCCTCACGGTCGTCCTCCTTGAGCGGGCCTTTCCAGATAATATCCACTCCGAGTTCCTGTGACGCTGTCACTGCGCCGGCATGAATGGATTTCCAGAACTCGTGGGTTGTTCCCATCGGGATCACAGCTATGGTGATTCCTTCCTCCTTTTTCCCGGAACCGCTGCATCCCTGAATAAGGATAAGCATGACAGCTAAGATATTGATAGGCCAAATTGTATTTTTCATGAAATCTCACACTTTACTGTTGCGAAAGACAAGCAGTTTACAGATACTTATTTATAACACGATTCGACTGCAATTTCCAGTATATAATTTGAAACTTCATAAAAGGAGGAAGCTATGAACGTACTGTTTGTCGGCGCACACCCGGATGACATAGAAACATTTGCGGGCGGCACTGCGGCGCGCTATAAAGCCCGTGGCGACAAACTTTTCTTCTGTGTCGCCACAAACGGCAACGTGGGTTCATCGACACTCCCGCCCGATGAGATAGCCGCAATACGCCATGAAGAAGCAAAAGCCGGAGCCGCTGTACTCGGCGCCGAACTGATATGGCTTGACTTTGATGATGAATTTCTTCTGGACAGCCGTGAGTCACGTCTTGCGTTCATCAACGCATTTCGTATCGCTCGTCCCGATGTGGTTTTCTGCCACTGGCAAAACGACTACAACCCCGACCATTCTATTTCAGGTTACCTTGTGGATGAATGTGTCAGTATGGCGTGCATTCCCAACATCAGAACAGACGAACCGCCCACTGACAAGATTCCCCATGTGTATTACATGGACACTCCTGCAGGCGTCAATTTTGAGCCTGAGCTTTATGTCGATATTACCGGGACATTTTCAGTGAAAGTTGAGATGGTCGGCAAACACGAAAGCCAGGACCAGTGGATGAAAGACCTTTTCGGCTATGAACTTGAGGCTTTTCTAGAAATACCGGCAAAATTCAGGGGGCTCCAGGCCGGTGTGAAAATGGCCGAGGCATTTAAACCCTCGCAGCGGTGGGGAAGAACTTTCACACAGCACTTACTGCCCGACTGCCTTGAGGCGGTGAAGGTATAGATCAGTATACAGAAGGCGAATTTTGAACACTCAATTATTAAGGATTACTGGCAAAATTTGTAATATTGAATTTGGAATCTTAAATCAGTATTTATAATTCCTGTGCTACCTGACCGGCTCATCCTTCTCAAAATCCCAGAGAGTTTTACGTTTGAGGTCTTCAACGGAAAGTTTGTAAGATATATATGCCCCTAAAAACGACATCTTTGCGTTGGAAAGTTTATCATTATCCAGCGCCAGATCCTGGCTGGTTATTTCACCGTTATTGAAACGTTCGAGGGAAATATCATAAGCCCGCTGGGCCACATCCTGGCTTTTCTGCAAAACCTGTAGGCGGCTCTCGGCTGTCTGTACTCGCCGAACAGCATCGCGAACGCTGTTGATAATCGTCTTTTTTTCTTCTTCATGTTGCAGTTCAATTCTGCGCAGACCTGCTTTAGCGCTCGCTACTTCAGCCTTGTTAACTCCCGAGTCCCAAATTGGTAGTGAGAACGTAAGCGTAACACCGCGGTTGCCGGGTCTGCGTTCAAGGTCACTCCAGCTTGACTCCAACAGATCGCGAGTGCCGCTGCCATAGGGAAGGGTAGGATCGCTTCTTCCGGTTAGATCGTAATACGCACTCAGATTTGCGCTGATTTCATTTCGGGCGTCGATTTCCTTTATGGATAGGCGGTCTAATTCGATGTTTATTTCATTTTCACGCAATTCGGTGCGGTTCACAAGCCCTTTGCGTATTGCCATGTCAAGGTCGATATCAAAATGCGTATACTCGATATCGGTTTTCACTCCGATTTCCTCGTCGAGGTTAAGACCTATCAGCTTCTTGAATTCTTCTTTCTGGCGTTCGAGGCTTGCCTCAGCCAAAAGAACGTTTGAGCGGGCATTTGCCAGGTTTACTTCGAGTTGGAGCGCTTCTACTTCCGGTATCAATCCCGCCTCGTATTTCAAGCTTGCTGTTTCATACTGCTTCTCCTGCTGTTCAAACGTCTCAAGGCTGATTTCAGAACTGCGAGTAGAATTGTAGAGTGAATAAAAGGAGTTAGAAACATTGTAAACGATATCTAATTGCGACCGGCTGAGAACCAGCGATGACCTTTCGTAGCCCAGTTCCGCTCTTTTAAGACCCGTTTTCAGCCTGTTGTACGTAAACAACGGCTGGTTAAACCATATACGCACCGAAGATAAAAAATCTTTCCGCTTGATCTCGTTATCAGTTTCTGCAAAATAGTTGGATTCTTTTGACTGGTATACCTGTGATCTCAATCTCAGCCAGCCGTCGGTCGGAAGGGGCTGTGTAATGTTCAACTCGCTCTGGTAGCGCATAGAGCCAAGACTGTTGTAAATTGGCAAAGCATTAGCGACTGGAACCTCTCTCATATCCTCCGCCCAGCGTGGAGTGTTAAGATTCAAATCCGCATTGGTACGGAACCGGTATTTTGCCGCAAGACGGTTTTCCTCTGCTTCGATAAGGGTTAATTTGAGCGATTTCATTTCATAACTCTGTTCGAGCGCAATGTCAATAGCATCCTGAAGAGAAAGCAGTCGCTGTGCAGGGGCAGACGTTGTGCAGAAAAGGGAAATAAGAAAAACAAGTCCGGCGATATTTCCCTTATATAAAAGAAACCGGAGTGTACTATAAGCCATTTTAAAAACCTCCTCTAAATGTTTCAAAGTCTGGATTATTAAGTACTTGCCTAAAGTCTGTACATATTTGTTGAGTTTGTCTTTTTAATACAGGAGTTGCAGAGCAATCAGGGTTATATGTTATGTTTAGTCCTGAAAAATCTACATCGGGAGTACTAACAGCATATCCGAACTGCTCTA
>JABHYP010000197.1 GCA_018656855.1 Candidatus Latescibacterota bacterium
ACTTCCTGTTACCGATTGTAATATTATTGTATTTAACATCAGCCGACAAAGCGTAGTGCATATTCGATTTGAAAGTGCATTCCACATCGAAGTTGTTTCTCGTACCATTATAAAAATCTCCCCATCGGGTTTTTAATTCCAACGCTATTGGCCTGCTTCTGCTGGAATCGAAATCCATTTCATAAAACCACCACTCATAGCCGCCGATCGGGATAATAACATCTTCAAACATGGTAAATGCTTCTTCAACATAATCATATTCATTCTTAATGTTGAAACCAAACTCGTCATCAGAGTTCGTAATAAATCCAAACGGCCTGAACTCTGTAGTTCTTGCAATTAACTTTCGTGACATATCGGTATAATAATTGAACATAAACGGTTCGAAATCCAGTTTTTTGATAAATGGCAGCGATGAAGGTCTCGGAGTATATTCAAAACGTGCCATGTATTGGTGAACTCCGGGTTTCTTCCCGCGGATAAATCCCATTTCAGGATTAAAATTCGGGCCGAGCGCGTGATATAAAATGTAGGCATTGACCAGATCGTTTGGAAAGTTAAAATAAATTCTTCCGGCCATGCTGTCGTCGAATGAACCGTCAGTAACCGAACCGGTGAGGTAACTCTGAATCTCAAAATTCTTATCACCAAAGAATGTGTCGGTTTTAAAAATTACATCGGTCCCGTATACCTGGTTGTCATGCCCATCAGTATCGAGGATACTGGTCGCGATAAAACCGATGTATGACTGTTCGAATATATCCTTTTTTATTCTCATAACCGAATAGTTTGCAGATGGATAATTGTTTTTTTCATCTGTCTGCATCGTAAGAAGGCCCATCGTGTATGAACCGGTTTTCTGGGTGAGTTTAGCTCCGCCGAGGACAGGTATACTCTCCCTTTCCGGTGAAATCCCTATGCGTCGTGAATAAAAGAGGTTTGTCATGCCCTGCGAGTATTTGAATATTTCAGAACCCTCAAGAAAAAAATCACGTTTCTCGGGATAGCTAATATCGTAACGTGTCAGATTGATTGTTTCCCTGTCGCTTTCTATTTGTGCAAAATCGGTATTTGCAGTCAGTACAAGCGTCGTATTTGAAGTCACACCATACCTGAGATCGAGTCCGTATTTGAATGTGTCATTCAAATTTTGATCCTGCTCCTTCTCAACTCCGCCAATTAAATAAGGTTTGAGATCAAGTTGCCTGCTTTGTTTAAGAGGCCTCGCGATATGAAGCGTTCCCCCCTTCGATAAATGGAGAAGGTCATCATCTCTTCGCCAGGCGCGCCACATCAATTCTTCGTTCTTTCTCTGAATTTGCCTTCTAAAATTGATGCCCCAGATTTGCTCGTTAGTATTGGGGAAACGCAGCGTTTTGAAGGGGATAACAATTTCACTTGTCCAGCCAAAGTCGGTTATCCGTGAGGACACATCCCATATTCCATCCCACTCGGTGTTTGGAGGTTCGTGCGTCTGGAAAGTTCCGGCATACTGCGAGCCGTTAGCATTGACAGCAAAATAATACCCGTTACGCTTATCGTGATAAGTATCGAGTACCATAGTGAAATTATCTTCGGTGCGGTAAAGAACCCCGTCACGTTTCAGTTCTTTATGAACAATCTTATCAGGTTCGCTGTCATAACAAACAATTCCGATGTAGAGATTATATTCATCATACAGAAACCTAACCTCGGTTTTTTCAGTGGGAGCCGCTCCTTCAATCAGTTCGCTCTGGGTAAAATCTGAAACCGGCTCGACTTTCCCCCATGCGAATTCATCCAAAAGACCATCAAGTTTAATTTTTGATTCAATTAATTCCGGTTTTATCTGAGAAGAGACTTCCTTTGCTGAAAGGAAAAGCGAAAACAGCGCTACTGTCAGGATAATTTTGAGGTTTTTTTGTCCGTTCAAGGGATATATCACTAAGGATTCTCCTTCATAAAAAACACTAATTTAGCAATATTTATTTGGTTTTCCAAGAATAAAAGAAAATGTGGAAAACAATAGGGAGGCACAAGAGATAAGGCAGAAGGCAGAAGCGCAAATGATAAAACCTGGGATATGGAATCAGAAATTTGAACCCGGATTTTCACGATTAACAGGACTGCCATGATGCTGTATTTCATGAGTGTTGGTTTTTTATCATGGCAATCATTTAATCACAAATATCAACGGTTCAGGCATTTTCTTGCTCCTTATTCCCGATCCCTGTGGTATATTCTTCATTATTGTATTCCGAATCACCGGCATGATATTCGAAATGTACCACTGGAACCTCTTTTTATAAGTAAGCTCAATCAGTACTACTTGCACTTCAGCGTCTCTGTTCATTATTATACAGATAACATTCACAGTTTCTATGTCTATCATATAAAATATGTATTTAAAAAAATGAAATGATTTACAGCATAACTGTTATCAAAAAGAATACAATAAATTGAAAGGAATAGCAGCTTATGAGAATACATGTCCCGACAGTCCGAATCTGTATGATAATACTGATTTTGATCATGATATTTCCGGGATGCGGCTCAAATCCGGATGAAAGCTCGATTGTATTCAGATACAGGCTTGGAGCCGATCCTCCTAATCTTGATCCGATCCATTGTACAGATACATCTTCCGCCACCATAGTGCTCAAAATATTCGAGGGACTTGTCGACCAGGATCCCGTCACACTTGAGGTTGTGCCTGCAATTGCCGAACACTGGGAAATCAGCGGCAACGGCCTTACCTATACGTTTCATTTGAAACAGGGAGTTTTATTCCACAACGGGAGAGAAGTGACCTCTAAGGATTTCCGCTACAGTTTCGAGCGTTGTCTCAGACGTGAAAACCGCTCGGAACGGAGCTGGGTGCTTGCTCCTATCATGGGCGCCAGGGAATTGTTGGAAGGCACTGCTCAGACGCTGAAGGGCATGGAAACTCCTGATGATTATACAGTTATACTCCACCTCGAAAAGCCGTTCGCACCGTTTATATCTTACCTTGCGATGGAAGCTGGGCGCGCAGTTGCACGAGAGGGAGTCGAAGGCGGCACATTCTCACCCATTGGTACCGGCCCTTTCAAGTTCATATCATGGAAACATGACATCCGTGTGAGCACGGAAGCTTTCGATTTGTATCATGGCGGGGAAGTTGGATTGAAACGTGTGGATTTTGAGATTATTCCTGATGTGGGAGTTGCTTTCCAGAAATTTATAGCAGGTGAACTCGACTTTGTCGAGGATGTTCCACCTGGTCAGCTCAAACTAATCCGTGAACGTTACCCGGATTCGGTGAAAATGTGGCCGTATTTACGGATTGAGTACATCGGCTTTAACCATACACGTCCGCCCTTCAAGAATAATCCGAAACTCCGGCAGGCGTTATGCTGGGCAGTAGACAGTCAACGCATAGTCGACGACCTGATGGAGGGTGCCGCCGAACTGCCGACCGGTATTCTTCCACCCGGTATCATGGGGAGAGACGAAACCATCGAGGGCTACGGTTATGATATTTACAGGGCAAAACAGCTTCTCTCCGAAGCGGGATACCCTGAAGGAAAAGGACTCGGTGAACTTACCCTGTGGTACAACACCAACGAGAGACACGAGCAGGTCT
>JABHYP010000198.1 GCA_018656855.1 Candidatus Latescibacterota bacterium
ACCACGGAAGCCCCGACGGATCATCCGCAGACCGGAGAATAGTAAGCTTTACAGGATCAACATGAGCGACAAGTTCGGACCAGCCGCCGAGCTTAATGTAAGATATGGCGGTGATACATACGGCACCGATTATAAGAACGACAGTTTGAATCGACTCGGTGAGGACAACAGCGAGAAGTCCTCCGATGATAGTATACAGGCCGGTGAGGATTGAGATAGAAATGATGCTGACCATAATGTTGATTCCGAAAAGACCCCTGAGCACCACAGCACCGGTATACAGTGAAAAACCTATATGAATAAAAACGGCGGAAATGATGGATATTACCGCCAGCCAGTCGCGGCATCCACGGCTATACCGCTTTTCGAGAAAATTCGGCAGTGTCGTTATGTTGGAGCGAATGTAAAACGGTGCAAAGAAAAGCGCCAATGCAATAAGGGTAAATGCCGCCATCCATTCGAAATTACCGTAAGCCAGTCCGTTAACATATCCTTCCTGAGCCAGGCTGACCAGGTGAATAGTCGAAATATTTGTGGAGAAGAGAGCGAGTCCGATTACTGGCCATGTTAAAGATTTGCCGGCAAGAAAGTAACCTTTTCCTTCGGTTACGCTGCGTTTCCTGATACCAACCCAGCAGCCGAGTCCGACGATACCGATCAGATAAACTATTAATATGATAAGGTCAGCCGGATGAATTGCCAGTTTGAAATCATGCATAACCGGGATTCTCCTTTTTACGTTTGTTTACTATAAAAATATTGATAAGGGGCAAAATCGGAAGAAAGAAAAATAAATGCAAGTAATTAATACACAATTCTCAGTTTTCGATGCGCTGCTATAAAATACAACAACTGGCCACGGACTAATCTGGAATTTAAAGACTAAAAAGAAGGGTGCCATAAAAAGGCACCCCGATTCAGCGCCTGACGGGCTGAATTATTCCATCTTTGCTACTGCTTTATAAAGTCCGGATTTTTTTCGTGCGGCGGTTTTCTTTTTGATGATCCCTTTGCGGGCGGAAGAATCGATAATTGAAACTGCATCTCTGAGGGCAGTGCTGGCCTCTTCTTTTGAGGCGGCGGTTCTGACTTTCTTTAGACTGGAGTTCAGGCGTGATTTGACCGCGCGGTTTCTCAGTTGTACGTTGGCTTCCTGTCGCAATGATTTTTTAAATTGACGATGTTGCGGCAAAATAAATCTCCTTAATAAACAAAAATATTGGTCGTTTCTCAATCGAGTTGTGAATATACAATAATTTAGATTTAATGTCAAGGGGTACGATATTCCAGGGTGATTCTGACTCTGCTTAATCTCTCTAGCTCTTCCTCAATTTTTCATGTCTTACGTTCATTCCTGAATACGAGTTAAAAATTCGTTGACTTTGGCAGGATATTAACTACTTTTCATTTTACAATAATCATATGCAATCAGTATAAATACAGATACAAATTATTAAGTTTATGGTTTATAAAGATTAGGGTGAAGTGTAAATAATTAAGTCTCAATGCTAAATTTTGAAATATTACCACGGACCACGGAATAATCCATATTTAAAAAAACCGGTGCGTTTTATCGGGAGGAAAAATATGAATATGTCATCTGGCATCCCCCGCCGCACATTTATCAGGCGCGGGGCTTTAGCCGCAGCAGGAGGGCTGGCGCTTGCATCTGGAAACAATGAGCATCTTTCTGCATACGCGCAATCGTCCGAAAGACCATTTGTAACCTGCAGAAAAGACAGGAAACTTGTGGGTATCTACTGTTCGGCGGATCAGGTTATTAACCACCCAGGGTATCTCGATGAACTTCAGGATAAGCTTGGCTGCAATGTTATCATTGTCAGTCATGGTGTAAATTATCCCGATGAAATCCGCAGGATGACGCCTTTTCCGAAAGAGCAGCAGTGGGTGGGTGCAGGTTATGCTGAGAACGACGAAAACATCAACCGGTGCGCGGAAATTCTCCATTCACGGGGGATAGACATCTGGCTGTACGGAACAGGACATGTTGACGGTGGAAACGATGACAGCCTCTCGCCGGTTGATTTTAACGGGATGATATTCAGGCATCAACCGGAACCGAAGTATGCTCTCGAGGCCGGCGGCTCAGCCCTGTGCTTTCAGAAACCTTCGATAATCCGTTGGCAGACAAACTCTTACTCATGGGTATGCAAGAACTATGATATAGATGCGCTGTATCTGAGCCATCACCGCTATACCATTCCTGCCTCCTATCCCCGGCTGTTTGGGTGCGCTTGCAGTGACTGTCAGAAAGCTGCATACCGGCTCGGATACAATTTCGACAACATGAAGAAAGCGATGCTGCGTCTTCAGGCGAACCTGCACAGGCTGACGAAGAATAAAGTTAAACAGGCAGCAGACCTCGGTTTCACATATACCGATTTTCTTCAGTCGCTTGCCGGCGGAACTGAAATTATGGACTGGCTGGAGTTCCGCGCTGCCGCTGTGACTGACTCTTTGGGCCGTATCAACAAAGCGATTAAGGTGGCAACCGGCGGCCGGTGCCATTTCATAGTGGATACTGTGAATCCGACCTTTTCGCTACTTGTGGGTCATGACCTCAAAACTTTTTTAGGAGAGGTATCCGATGCGTTTTATCCCATGGCATGGGTTGCGCACCACTATTTGACAGTGGTTGCTGCCTGGGCAAACGCGCTCGTTGAGAGGGTTGACGGTCTCGATGAGCAAACTGCTCTCAAGGTTGTTTATTCCCTCATCGGCTGGGATGATATCGACCTTCCAAGAAATCGGATTGCCGATCTACATATCGGAGCCACACCCAAAGAATTTAACTCGGATGAGTTTTACAGGCATATCAAAAAGTACATCCCCGGACTAATGACCCATGAATACCGGCGCGGCGCACTTCTGAATGTCCGGAACCTTCCCAGCTATCAGACCGTATTCCCGCATTACTGGGGACGTAAAATTACCGAACCGCTGATGGATGAAATCATGGCGGTGGGCCACGACGGCTATATATTCGAAATCAGTCCCGAGCCGTTTGTAAAAAGACCGGGAAGTGGTTGAAAATGCAGCGAAAACACGAAGGCAAAAATAAAAAAATTAGAAAATGCTTTTTATGTGGCTCAACTAACGGTTTAACGAGAGACCACATTCCACCAAAAAACTTATTTAAACCACCCTTACCTACAGATTTAATAACTGTACCTTCATGCAAAAAATGCAATGAGTCCTATCAATTAGATGAAGAATATTTTCGTACTTTTGTTGCTACTCAAGGATATAACAATAAAATTGGGAAATGGGTATGGAATAATAAAGTGATAAATTCAACATTAAAAAGAAGTCCAGCTCTTAATACTGAATTGTTAAAAAATATTATCAATATTGATACATATTCATTAGGTGGTATATATTTAGGAAAACAAAACAGTATTGTTTATGATAAAAAAAGAATAAATAGTGTGGTAGAAAAGATATGCAGAGGGCTTTTTTCACATCATCATCCTGAAATAAATATAACAGGAATGAAATGCAAAATAAATATGGTAAATGTTAACAATGAAACAATAAAAAATCTTTCTTCTTTGAAAATAAGATCAATTGGTAAAGATACGTTTATTTACTGGTATGGTTTCTCTAACAAGAATCTATATGATTCCTTTTGGGCTTTTTTATTCTATACAAGAACAATGTTTTCAATTTCAACAAAACCGATTTAAAGGATTTTGTTATGCGTACTCGAAGAAAATTTAACGGAACATGAACCTGTTTTCGGAGCAATAATCATGGTAAGCCGCAGAACTTTTTTAAAATCCTCCGCCGCAATAAGCGCATTAAGCGTATTACCATCATCATGCGCCACTGTAAAACCGATAAGAACGTTAGAATCGCGTTACCAGACATCGTCAGATCATTTCGGCGTTCACCCGTTTGTCGAGAAACATCCGGAAGCCGTCTTTATCATGAAAACCGATGTGGATGTCAAGACCAACTCCGAAGCAAAAGTTAAAACGGGCACCCGGTTCGCCCGCTCGGTTTTCCTGCCGATGGACGCAAACGGCATACCGATAACACATATCATCCCAATCAAACCAAATCTCACCGATTCTCAGACCGGCAACAAGGATTTCTCTTTAGAATTCGGCATGGGAATTGTCACCGATCCGTTTTTCGTTGAAGGCGTAATCGAGGGAATGAAGGAACTTGGCCTGTCCGGAAACCAGTTCTATCTGCGTGAAGTAAATTCACCAAGAGATTTCAAACCCCGCGGCTATACCGCAATGGCAAAGAGGACGGGAACGGATATCAGGGATCTGAACGAAGATGTCCGTACTATTGGCAAGGAATTTGTTCAGTGGATGGATGTGCCCGATGGTGTTATACACAAGAAAATCCCCTATCTCTGGCCTATAAATGCTCCTGATACGTTTTTACTCAACATCGCGAAATTCAAGACTCACGACACGGGATTAACCCTCTGCTGTAAGAATCACCAGGGAAGCGTTGCGAACAAATACCAGCGTTTCTGCCACAGCGTCAACGCTTTCGAAAATTATCACTACGACTATCTCGCCGGGAATGTGGCGAAAACATGTGAGGAGCTTTACGACAGACATCTTGCCGATAGGCTGCCTCTCTGGGACAGGCTGACGGAACCGGGAAAGGAAAAGAATCTCTGGCTTGATGCATGGTGTCAGCGGACGTTTGATAATATATCAGCATCACCCATGGGGCTGTGCATTGTCGAGGGTATTTACGGCCGTGATGATGCGTTCCTCACAGGGCCGAATCCTCCGCTTCATAATGATAAAGGCAAAAAAGAAGCATGGGACCGCATGACAAATGTAATCATTTTCGGAAAAGACCCTGTGCTTGTGGATATTATCGGACACTGGCTCGGCGGTCATGAGCCCGGCCAATTCGGTTTTTTCCACATAGCGATGGAACGCGGTTTGAGCTCGGTGATTGACCCGCGGAAGATTCCTGTATACAGATGGGAAGACGGGACTGCAACACTCACACCGCTCGAACAACTCCCGCGGACACCGATGCTGTCAAGCTACATACCGAAGGACCTCTATGACACTTCAAAAGGAGCGCATTTTTCACTGTTTTACATGTATGACGAACCTTTCGATTACAGCACTGTGGATGAAAGGGCGCCGTCAGTTTCTTCTGTTCCCGGCTCACGCCTGCTTGATCAGGCAAGGCCAAATCCAGTAAATCCATTTATTATAATCGAGTACACTCTTCCACGGGCTGGCTATGCACGTGTTGACATTCTTGATGAGGATGGCGGCCGTATTGAGACCATTGCGCATGGCTACAGGCAGAAAGGAGCGCACTGTGCCGCATGGAATATCATGAACCTGCCTCAGGGAACGTATCATTACCGCTTCCGTTTCGACGATTTTGATGAAACGAAAAAAATTGTTCTGACTGCTTGAGATTTCATCTATTTCAGATGTTGCGCAAGGGGAACAGCATGAGTTCACATATTTGTGATTTTACAAAGTTTTGCAGGCTTTTACAGGGAATTGTTTCCCTTCTGATTGTCATTGCCGGCTGTTCTCAAAATGAGCATAAAACAGAATCGGCAGTCCAGGAAGATGATTCTGTGAGAAAGAAAGAAATCCCTTCATATATCGCGACACGGACAACCGGAGTTGTCGTTATTGACGGCAGACTTGACGAGCCGGGCTGGGAAAGAGCGGAAGAACGTGTTATGGTTGATGCTTATACAGGTGGTGAGACGCCTCTGAAATCCACGTTCAGGATGCTATGGGATGACTCGTATCTGTATGTCGGGGTTTACTTTGAGGATCATGATGCATGGGCCACCTATACAGAGGAAGATGATCCGCTCTGGTAAGAAGAGGTGCTGGAACTGTTCATCGATGCTGACGGCGACGGAAACACCTATTACGAGCATGAGATAAATCCGATCAATGCCAAAGTGGATCTTTTCCTTCATAGAAACAGAAACCGTGTCGATTCATGGCTTGAATGGGATTTCAAGCACATCAAGAGCGCCGTCTATGTCGAGGGAGACGGCAAAAATGCCGGTACTGAAGATAAATACTGGATAATTGAGGTCGCAGTTCCCTTTGAAGACCTCTATGAAATGCCACATATTCCCCCGGAAGACGGCGACATGTGGCGTATGAACGTTTACCGTATCGAGCGTGATAATCCTGTTGACAAGAAAGAGGTTTTTCTGGCGGCTTTCAGCCCTCCTTATTCGGGGCACTTTCATGCTACCTGGATGTTCGGTAAGGTGTATTTCAAGAAGTAAATCCGCCTGTTACACAGCGACAACATTATCAGCAAAAACTCTTTTCTCCGCTCACAGTCACTCAACAGGAGTTACCTCAAGATCATCAAACCATGTTGTTCCCGCATCATCCTGCTCAAGCATAATACATACAGCTTTCAGAGATTTCATGAGCCCCCTATGTACAGAACTTTTAAAGCATAATGACATTAATTATTGCGTATAGTGAAGGGAATTCATGAATCACACCCGTATCATGAATTAGGGGGACTAACTCCCTTTGAAAAAGAGGCGGAAAAGCAGAATTTATTTATCCGTTGTTCATTTTCACTAAAGCGTATTATATTTAATGGTATGAAATTAGAACTTCCAGAATTCCGTTTCTGTCCGCTGTGCGGTGCATCGGTAGAACTGCAGAATAAAGAAGGCCGTAACAGGCCGATATGCGCAACATGCGGACATATTATCTATGTAAACCCGATTCCGGCTGCCGCCCTGGTGGTCTTTGATGGGGAGAAAGTGCTTCTGACACTGCGGGACGTTGAACCTCATAAGGGCGAATGGTGTCTTCCCGGCGGATTCATAGAATGGGGAGAAAGTCCTGAAGAAGGAGCGCGGAGAGAACTTTTCGAGGAA
>JABHYP010000199.1 GCA_018656855.1 Candidatus Latescibacterota bacterium
CCATCAAAACCAACTTTCATGCTTTCACCCTCCGGGTGTCCAGAATATGTCTGCAATAAGCGCATGTTACTTATTATATAATAACATGTTATGACATATTACGCAAGCATTTTACGGATTTAATATGGGGAATAGGGGATTCAAGCAATGGCGTTATGGATTAGATGGTAAATTAATACTTATCTGGAAGTTTAGAACTATGACAGTTACCCAGGATGGTTGTGCCTTCGAACAGGTAATAAAACATGATAGTAGAGTAACAGCTTTTGGAAAATTTTTAAGGAGATGGAGCTTGGATGAACTACCACAATTTATTAATGTTCTTCAAGGTCGAATTTCGATTGTAGGTCCTCGGCCTCATGCCTTAGTTATGGTTGATGATTATAGAAAAAAAATATATGGATCAATGGATAGGCATATTATCAAGCCAGGTATAACAGGCTTAGCTCAGATATATGGAACACGTGGAGAAATTTTTGACGATGAATTGATGGCAGAAAGAATTCGTTATGATCGTAAATATATTAAAAACTGGTCACTTTTTTTAGATCTTAAAATAATACTGCTTACTTGGTTTAGCCTGTTTAAAAAAGAAGCTTATTAATTAACGTGATAATATTTACATAAAAAGAACGCCTCTTTCATGCGATTATATATTATTGAGTTTGATGACATAAAGAAGAAAGATATTGATTCTATTCGTGTCTTTTATACTTCTGACAATCGTGAAATATACAATATTTTTTCATCGATAAATAGAGATGAACGGCAATGTATTAAAAGGCTTTTAACAGAAATAAAGCAGACCGAATTAGAAAAAATAGCAGAATATATGATTGAACAACATACAGCAAATAATAAATATTATATGGCAATTACGTCTCAACAAGCGCATAATGATAAATCAATAATTGAGCATGCTATTGAAGCAGCATCATTTAAGGCAAATTTTATAAAATTTGATTAATGTATTGAATTGCATGTTAACAAAGGGGATAAAATGCCAAAATACAGAATAGAATCCAAATATGATCGATGTGCTTTAATAGCAATTACATTTTTTATATTAAGTTTGATTACTTTACCAGCTTTTTCTCAGGAAGCAACAAGCACTTTTGAAAGTAAAATTGCAGAGGAAGCTCAGAAGCGAGGAATTTCTCAAGAGCAATTAGATTCAATGGGGATTGATCCTTCAAATCCTGAACAAGTAATTCAAAAAGCACGTGAAATGGGAATACCTGAATCGGAAATACAAAATGCCCTACAAGAGCAAAGCATTATTCCAATAGACTCAGATCAGGATACCGTAACTGTACAAGTTGAACCAGAATTAGTTGCAAGGCCTGATACATTAGAAGTAAGTGAAGAGACGACAGAGTATGAAGAAGTGCTAGCTTCTGATGATATATTAAGTCGACGATTTGCCGGTCTTTCCTATTATGGATATGATATTTTTAGAAGAGGTAGAGCCGGAACTGTAGTATCACCGATAAGCCCTATTGATCCTGGATATATAATTAGTTCAGGTGATGTTTTACGATTAATATTGTGGGGCGAAGTTGATTTTCAATACGAGCTTAATGTGAATAATAAGGGTAATATTTTTGTTCCAAAAATAGGACCTATCTTTGTATCAGGAATCCGCTATGAAAAATTAAAAGAAACATTGAATAATCTCTTATCAAGATTTTATTCCGGATTAGTTGATGATCCACCGACTATATTCATGGATGTTTCACTCGCTCAATTAAGAAGTAATCAAATCTATGTGATGGGTGAAGTAGCAAATCCGGGAACTTTCTCTCTTTCCAGTTACGGTACAACATTTGATGCATTATATGAAATTGGCGGGCCCAATACATCGGGGAGTTTACGTGACATTCGTATTATTCGGGACGGTAAAATTAAAAGCAAAATTGATTTTTACGGCTATTTATTAAAAGGTATTTCAAGTGATGATGAGCGTTTGCAATTTAATGACATCGTTTTTATCCCACCAAGAAAAATATCTGTAGGAATACAAGGCGAGATATTAAGACCAGCCATTTATGAATTAAAAGATGGCGAAAGTTTAACTGACCTTATAAATTTTGCAGGTGGTTACAAATCAACAGCCTATGCCTTCAGAGCTCAAATTGATCGTATCGAGCCTTTATTTATGAGAGAAAAAGGCACTACTGAAAGAGTACTTCTTGATGTCGATATTACCCAAATACATAAACAAGATAAAAAAGTTCCGCTATATGATGGAGATATTATTACAATTTTTCCTATTATTGATGAGACGTTCAATTATGTGGATATTTTGGGAGCAGGTATATGGCGTCCAGGCAGATATGAACTAAACGAGTCTCTTTCATCTTTAAAAGATCTCATCAACGAAGCAGCCGGATTAAAACCTGATGTTTATTTGCCTAAAGCTGATTTAATACGCTTGAATGATGATCTCAATGAAGTATTTTACGAAATAAATCTTGAAGATATTTTGAATGAAGAGATGCAGGTTAATTTATTACTCCAAAAAAGAGACCGGATTAGAATATATTCAAAAAATGAAATGATTAGCGAAGCAACTGTTTCGCTTGAAGGTTTTGTCAGTAATCCCGGTAATTACCCGCTGGCCCAGAATATGACACTATATGATCTACTTTTTTCATTTTCTGGGTTACAAGATAGTACGCGTTATTCAAGAACGTTATTAGAGCGAGGAGATATATATAGACTCGGTAAAGATGGACTGACGAGATTTATTATTCCTTTTAATGTAAATAATGTATGGACTGACAAAACTTTAGAAAATATACCACTCAAGAATAATGATACAGTTTTAATTTATGATAAAACATCTACTCAGTATTTCGAAAAAACTGTAGTAATTGAAGGATTTGTAAAAAATCCTGATGAGTATGCATGGAAGTCAAATATGACATTGGCCGATTTGATATTAGAAAGTGGCGGATTCAGTTATGGAGCATGGATCTATGATGCTGAAGTCGCGAGATTCCCGGTAGAAGGAATAAAAGGTGATTCTACAGCAGTTATTTTAAAAGTTCAAATTAGCAAAAAATCTAAAACCGATGTCAATATTGAGGATATTATACTAGAATCTTTTCTTAATGAATCTGAAGCATATAATTTTATTTTACAGCCATATGATCGTGTTTTTATACGCAGTAATGATGAGTTAGAATTAGCCCAAATTGTAACGATAACTGGATCTGTTATTAAACCTGGAAATTATGTGCTAGCAACTCATAATGAGACGATAAGTGATTTGATTAATCGATCAGGTGGACTGAAATCCAATGCATATCTCGGAGGTGCTCAATTGCTGCGTGACGGCATGAGAGTATTTCTAGATTTTAATAATATTAACTTGAATAAAATAAAGCGAAGTAAAGATGATTTGATTTTACTTGGTGGTGATGAAATAATTATACCTGAAGTTCCCAACAGTATAGTTATTATAGGAGAAATTACAAATCCTGGTATTTATAACTATAATAAGGGGTGGAAAGTGAAAAAGTATATTAATTTTGCAGGTGGACCAACTGAAGATGGTTTTCAAATACATATACAACAGCCAACAGGATATATGGAAAGAGTAACTTTTTTCAAAAATCCAAAAGTTGAAGATGGGGCAATAATAACTGTAAGTGCTAAACCTCAAGAAATTATACAAGAAGAAGAAAAAGAAATTGATTGGTCAAAGGTTATTCAAGAAAGTTTTGCGATAATGTCGAGTGCTATGATGATAATTTATCTTACAAAACAAATTAATTAATCAGTAAATAATTATTGATGTCACAAATAATTATTAAATGGGAATTATTTTACAATGAATGAAAAAAATCATATTCAATCATATGAAGATGATGATGCTTTTGAATTCAATATTGCCGAATGGATAGCGTTTTTCTGGATTAATAAATTTACATTTTTTAAATTCATGTCTGTTGCCTTCGTTATAGGGGTAATTGTTGCTCTTGTTCTTCCGGAAAAATACACTGCTGTTGCTACTATACTTCCTCCTCAGACTACTAATAAATCAGGTATGTTATCACAGATTAGCCAAATTGTGGGTGATTTTTCTGTCGGGGGAGTTGAAATAAATGAGCTCTATCCCGAAATTGCATCAAGCCGAATTGTCTTATCAGAAGTATTAAATGCTACTTATAATGGGAAGACTTATTTAAATACTTTTATTGATAAATATGATATTGATACTGACAAGGGTAGTACAATAGTAAAAGAGAATATTCTCAAACTCATACGCGATAACATTATCCAAACAAACGTTGACCTCAGAACATCTTTAGTCACACTTATAATAACCGCAAATGATCCAAATCTTGCTGCCTCTTTTGCTAATGAAATATTGAATCAAATTGACAAGTATTTGCGATACAATCTTAAAAATACGGCATCTGGACAAGCAGAAATGATTAACAGTAGGTTAGAATCTGTATCAGATTCATTGAAAACTGCTGAAGATAAACTTCTTAGTTTCAAAGAGAGTAATAGGACGATAAATTTATCTCCTAATCTACAACTTACCGAAATGCGACTTTTAAGAGAAGTAGAAGTTAATAGCACCGTTTATATTGAATTAGTAAAACAGATTGAGGTTGTCAAAATCCAAGAAAATCAATTAAGACCTGTACTTAATATTCTTGATAAAGCTACACCACCAATAAGAAGATCAGCACCCAAAAGGAAAATAATTGTGATGGTATTTATGATATTTGGATTTATGCTGGCTTTTCTTTATACCAAAGGACTTCCTGCAATAAAGAATATCGTAATTGTATCACAGAATGAGAAGCGTTAATAATCCAAATGAAAATAGGATAGATTTTTGCAAATAGACAGCGGTCTGCTTTGACAATGTAATTTTCAGTTCTTGTCGCAAAAGAGAATATCTATTTAACAACATGACATGGTGGTAAGGGCGCGCTATTCAGGGACTTAGAAATTAGCATTGCGAATGGAGCTTGCTGAGGTAGTTGTCTGACAAGATTAACAAAATTAACATTATTTCATATAGATATACAGGCAGCGCAGGAGCTCTATGTCGGATAGTGAGACAGATCAGGTTTGCCAAACTTCTTCTAAGGAACACTCGATGAATTGAGGGTTTATAATCGTGTACTGTTGGAGTCGGAGACACAGTGATTTTGAAACTTGGAAGACTACAGAATCGTTTCTTCGGGGCACCTACCATGGAGTTAGTCACAAACACCTCCAGCTGATAATAAATTGATTAGGAATAAACATGGATATTAGCCCCAAAACAAGTTATTACAGATTCTTGAAACCAGTGTATGTGTTATTGCGCTTCAAGAAACCGTTCAATCTCTATTTCAAGTACCTGTGGAATCCGCTTAAGACACACATCAACCTTATCCAGAATAGCAGCAAAGCCAACCGGCGACTTGAAATCGGAACCGATTCCATACACCTCTCAACAACAGCAACCCAAAACTCGGTGCCATGACTAACTTAAGAAGTGGACCAAAGAATGGGGGCAGGTCAATATGTATGCAAATGAAAAGAATATTCAGATAGTAGTTGCTTTACTGAAAAAGTATGGCGTTCAGCATGTGGTAGTGTCTCCAGGTGGACGTTCCATACCAATTATCAGATCAATTGAATCAGAATCATTTTTTTCTGTTTATTCAATTACGGATGAAAGAAGTGCAGCTTATTTTGCTATGGGGATGGCTCAATCCTTAAAGCAGCCAGTTGCTGCTCTTTGTACATCTGGAACAGCGGTTTGTAACTATTTGCCAGCTGTGACAGAAGCTTTTTATCAAAAAGTTCCATTGGTTGTTTTGACTGGCGATAGGAATCCTTATTATCTGGATCAGATGGAAATACAAATGATTAATCAAATCCATACATTTGATAATGTAACCAAAAAAAGTGTTACACTTCCTGTTGTGAAAAATAATGAAGACGAGTGGTATTGCTGGCGATTGGTTAATGAGGCATTGTTGGAAATGAATCACCATGGATTTGGGCCAGTACGTATAAATATCCCAAATGACAGCGGCCCTTGTAGCGTTTTAAAACTTCCCGATACCGTAGCTTTAAAAAAAGTGCTTCCAACTGATCCTGAAGATGTATGGGAATCATATATTCAACAATTAAAAGCTGCAAAACGAATACTAGTTATTTGTGGTCAGGGACCGAGGTATTCAGCTGAAGACATTGAGAATATTGAGCAATTTACAAGGCAATATAATTGCGTAATCTCCGTCGAACATCTTTCTAATCTTAATTGTTCAGGATGTATCAGGACCTATCCGGTTACGGAGTTTTTTTGTAAAAATGATCTTAGTAAATTGCTACCTGACTTGGTTATTACATTAGGTGAGCATATTGCCGCTGGCAGAATTAAGTCTATACTTAGAGATCATAAAGGAGAATTTCGACATTGGTGTATCGATGAGACAGGAAAGGTTAAAGATGGATTTAAAAGTCTGACAACTATTTTTGAGTGCACTCCATCCATCTTTTTTAAACAATTTGCGAAGAAGGCTTCAGAGACTATTAGTAATGACGGGAGCTATATGAATCAATGGCAAGCTGCCCTCAAAAAGATAAAATATCCTGAATTTCCACTTTGTCATATGCGAGTAGCTCAAGAGTTAGCAAAAGCATTACCAGATAATTCGATTTTGCACCTTGCGATTCTCAGCAGTATTCGATGGATGCAGTTTTGGGATATACCCAAAAATATTGAAGTTTTTGCAAATATAGGGACTCTTGGTACTGATGGATCTTTGTCTTCACTTTTAGGTCAGGCAGCTGTAACTGACAAGCTCTGTTTTTTAATGATTGGTGATATGAGCTTCTTTTATGATATGAATGCTGTCCGTATTAAGCACATAGGTTCGAATGTTCGCATTGTGATGATAAACAATTCTGGTGGTGGTGAATTTGATTTAGGATTTAGGCATAAGATGAAAAATATTGAAAATAATATTATCGCGTTAAATAGGACTGAAGCTGCTGGATGGATCGAGTCCTTGGGATTCAACTATTGTGCAGCGAGGAAGAAGCAGGAACTTGTGGATGGAATATCTATGCTTGTTGGTGAATCAGATCGGCCAGTATTTTTTGAGGTATTTACGGATATGCAACGCGACACTGATACAATGATAGAATTTATGGTAGAAAATTCGCAACAAGCTGGTCAGGGAATTAAAAGTGCCGCGAAAAGTATATTGGGGAATCGAGGCACCGAGATTGTGCGGTCTATTTTGAACAAGTAGTTTTGTACTAGGAGAGCGAATCTGTGTTCGGTCACATTAAGAAATACCAAATTAATAATGAAGCGAATTTGTAAGCTAGTGCGTGATTACGCAAGTTCAGGAGGTGCGATCTATGCAAACATTTCAGAAATTCACTATGGCGAAATTTTAACAGGGAAAAGTGTTTTGGTTACTGGGGGTAGTTCTGGCATTGGTTTGGCTATTGCAAAAAAATGTTTTTTCGGAAGGGGCTATAGTTGTTATTGCTGGTCGTAATGAAAAAAGATTGAAAGAAGCGATTAAGAGTGTAGGAAATCCTAAACTTAAGTATATAGTTTGGGATGTTGGTGATATTGCTTCACATGATAGTAAATTTAAAACAGCATTGGAATTGTTAAATGTTTCACTTGATATTTTGGTGAACAACGCTGGTATTCATAATAATACGCGTTTCCAAATTGTGACAAGTGAGGTTTGGGATAAGGTGTACAGAATAAATTCTAAAGGGCTTTTTTTTCTCAGTCAAGTTGTAGTTAAGCATTGGCTTGTATCTAAGCATAAGGGAAAAATAGTAAATATTTCCTCTTCTGGTGGTTTTGTTGGAGCGACTTATCCTTATAGAATGTCTAAGTGGGATGTGGCTGGATTGACAAGGGGATTGGGGAATAAATTTGATATCACATGGTATTATCGTGAATGGTATAGCACCTGGATAAACAGCTACGCCCATGATGGGAAAAGAAGTTCCCGACAATTTATATGCAAATCACTATCCTCCAAGTTTTAGATATGCTTTCCAAAGGAAATTGCAGAACTAGCTCTTTTTTTAATGAGTGATGCTACAAATTATATTGTTGGGCAAACTATTATTTGTGATGGTGGATACTGTTTAAAAATGTGAGTCCCTGTCTTTTTGGTTAATAAGTCAATCATAAATAGACGCTTTAGTACAAATTCTATTGTTCCTCATCATGAGGTATAAATGAAGAGGATAGTGTTTAAGTTAATTATATGCCGTGGCTCATAGATTATTAGTACTATAGCCAAATTAGGATGTATCTGCTTAAGATATTTGTTTGAAAAGTATAATCAGTTTAGGTTAATTATCTTGGATAGCAATGATATATAATATCATATAAAGGTATCGGTAATTTTAAATGAAAAGAATACTTGTTGTTAATCAGCCACTTAAAAATAGAGGTGATGAAGCAGCACATCGAGTTCTGATTAAGGCACTTTCCAAACATGCAGAATTTGAAATTGAGGTGTTACTTGAGGGGCGTGAAGATGGGATTTCGGCCGATATTATTAGTCAATTCGCTAGCACTGAATATCCCAATGTTAAGTATATTGAGTATAGACCAGACGCAATCTCTGCACGACTTCCCTACAGATCGTTTACTCTCCCGGGCTTTCTGACACGCATATGTGAGCTGCTCAGTCCAACAACAAGAAAACTGGTGTCAGCTATCAATTGAGCAGACTTGGTGCTATGTGCGCCAGGCGGCGTAAACTATGAAAACTGGAGTGGCCATTCAAACCTCCAACTACGATTGGACAATGTCATAGGGGCTATCGCTAATAACATGATGAAGACGATATCAATAATTAATCAACCAATCAATAATCGCGGTGATCAAGCAGCGCATAAGTCGTTTGTTAAATTATTAAGTGATAATGGTTTTGATGTAAATGTTTTGTTTATAGGCAACAAAGAAAATTATTACCCTTTTTGTAAGGGCATTTCAGGTGCTAAGTATCAATATTTTGCAAAAAGGGTAAGGGGAATAGGCACGATACTGAAACAATTGTCGAGATATCCAGCCCTATTCAAACTTTCAAGGTTCCTGCCGGGTTATAAAGATTTTATGCAGCATATTAGAGAATCTGATTTAGTTGTATGTGCGCCTGGTGGAGTATGCATGGGGCCTTATAAATCTTGGTCTCATCTTATTAATTTAGACATAGCTCTATCTAATAACGGGAATGTTGCTATTTGGGGTAGATCGATAGGCCCTTTTATAGACAAGACTCCTTCTGATAAGCTGTTCTTTGAGAAATCAAAAGAAATATTAAGGCAGGTGGGTTTTATTTCGTTGCGGGACCTTAGTAGCCAGAATATTTTATCTTCAATGGGTCTTGACTATATCCCAACACTCGATACTGCTTTTGCTAATACTCCAGAAGTTGATCTCCCGCAAGAACTATCCTATCTTCAAGACGAAAAATACATTGTGTTTGTGCCAAATGAATTGTATGCTTGGCATCCAATATTTAAAAAAACTAATCATCAAAAGATGGATTCCTTATATTTAGATATTGCTAGAAAGATCACGTCTTTAGGCTACAAAATAGTAATGCTCCCACAACTTTTTAATCGCGGGACTAAAGGGGATTATTATTATTTTAGGAACTTGGAATCGCAATCAGATTTGCCCGGTATTAAGGTTATATCTGAAGAATTTGATTGTGATATACAGCAAGCTATCATCAGGAATGCAAAAGCTGTTGTTGGTGCTCGTTATCATTCTATTATTTTTGCCATCAACAACTTAATTCCGTTCCTATGCCTATCGTATGAGCAAAAAATGCATTATACTTTGCGGATGCTTCATCTTGATAGTTATTCTGTCGATTTAAAGGATATTGTAGAGAATAATAAGAAGGATGTTGTGTATGCAAAAATTGAAAGTATTATAGAGCAAAATGAACAAATAAGAACGGTCTTGCATAAACAACGAGATGTTGCACGAAACATACTTTCTGATGCATTCGATGAGTTCTTGAAATACTCTTCAAATATTTAGCTCATGGCAATCCGAATATTCGAGGATTTAATAATGAGTACTAATAAACTTTATTTAAACAGTGTTACAACTGTCAGTTCAAAGTTTTTTAGCGCATTGGTGCAGATACTATGCCTGCCGATCCTGATCAAAGTGTACGGTAAAGGCGAATATGGATTGATTGTAATTGCTCTGTTTTTGAACACATTCATTGCTATATTGCAATTTGGAATACCTTCAGGGATGCTGAAGTTTGTTGCGGAATGGATTGCTAAAGGTCAGAAACAAGAAATGGTGAAGGCGACAAGGACAGTGACTACTTTCTATTTGGTTATCGCCTTAATAAATGTTGTCATTATCTTATCAATCAGATATTTCTTTATCGACATGTTTAAGATTCATCCAGAGCAGATGGTCATTCTGGGATCTCTCCTTATCGTTACGGCTGTTGCTTCATTTGTGTCAATACCAGTAGGTTTAATAGATCAGTTACTTTCTGGTGTTCAAGAAATAGCATTTATTGCAAAAATGCAGATGATTAAAAACGCGATATACGCGAGTCTTGTTTTTTATATATTTCTGAATCCTCAGAAATTATCAATCGTTGAGTATTATATCCTAAATGTGATAATTATGTTCAGTATGGTGCCTGTAAAATTGATGAGATGGACTCGGCATTCATCGCTTAGAGTATTCATTCCTGGATGGAATTTCAAGTCAATTTTTCCGTTGCTCAAATACTGCTCCTCCCTCTTGGTGTTAGCAGTATTTATTATACTTGCTGATAAGCTCACACCCATGATCATGAGTGTGAGGGTATCTGCAAACGCTGCAGAACACATGACGGACTATCAAATCATCAACAATGTTAGGATGTTCATTATGATGATAGGCAGTTCATTTTTTATGACTCTAGTGCCCTACGTGTCCCATGAGTTTGCTAAAGGCAACACACATGTTTACAAAAAGACTATTCAGCATGCCACGAAGCCCGTTTGGGCGGTTGGCGCTTTGATTGGTTTCGGCGTCATCTTGCTCTCCAAGGAACTCTTGACGATCTATGTGGGAGTAGAGAATCTCTATTTGCATAAATGGCTAATCCTACTTGTAGCAAGTGTTATTTATAATCTCTATAATCCGTGCATATCTTCTGTTATTATAGCTTCTGGACGGACTCTGCCACTCGTGGCGATCAGTGGATGTGCCTGTCTTGTTTCATTGGTTGCGTGTTGGATGTTGTGTCCAGTTACGGCAATTGGAGCTATCGTCATTGCTAATGTTATCTACACAGGCATAGCGTTTTTGGGTTCTCATTTTTATTATCTACCGAAATGTTTTGGGGTATCTCCAATAGAGCAAATTATGAAGGTGTTATTACCGCCTGTTCTTTCTGGGTTAATAATGCTGTTCAGTGTTCGATACTTGCTCGATTGGTTAGATATAGCATCTCCATTCGTAACCATAGTAATTGGCGCCATAACAGGATTTGTTGTCTATTCGCTGGTAATACTTACAATATACATTAAGCCGGTTGATGCTATGTTACTAATAAACAAAGTGAAGAAGAATAGGACAGATAACTGAATGTATCCACTATGTTCTGACGACGTACAAAAGGAGAAAAATACACGATGAACCGACAACATATCATTAACCAGAAAGGCGAGATTGAATTTAGAAAAAATCTGTATTTACAGCAAGTTGAAGGAAAGACAATATTTCATGACGAGTTTGATACACATGGTATTGAAACCATTCTGCAAAAGAGAATGAACAATACTCTGCAACAGATGACTGAATTGAAGGAAAAACGGATCACATTATCCCCCTATATTGAAATCGGTGCAGAACGGCGCCAACGATCGCTCGTTATGGAAAATGATCTTTCGGTGAATGGTGCCGCAGTGGATATTTCATTTGATATGCTGAAAAGTTGCGAATACTACAAAAAAGTTTTTAATAAAAGCAAATCTCCATTAAGAATATGTTGCGACGCAAACAATTTACCGTTTATGTCTCATTCCATTCCCTTTATTTTTTGTTACGAAACACTTCATCATTTCCCCCAACCTACTCCAGTTACCCAGGAAATATTCAGAGTGCTGTCACCTGGGGGGCGTTTTTTCTTCGATGAGGAACCTTTTAAGCAGGTTTTCCATTTCAGTCTCTACAAGGGAAAGAAAATATACTCGAATCATTCATTAGAAAGAAGTAAGATAAAAAAGATTCTCGACTATTTTTTCAGTGTCAAGACATGTAATGAAGTCGAGTATGGTATTATCGAAAACGATGATATATCTCTGAGAACGTGGAAGCAGGCGTTACAAATTTTTCAAGAAAAAGAAATCTATTTGAGGAAAAGAAAATTCCAAGTAAATTTATACAATCCCGATTCTTATTTTGCATATTTTGCCGCGTACTTGCTAGGTGGTATTGTTTCTGGTGTTTGCACGAAGACGGGAAGTATTGGTAATGGTAACCTTTCGATATATAATGCTCTCATTTGTCCTTCATGTGGCGAATCAGGTGATGAACAGCCGGTGGAGATAAACAATGACTCTTTTCAATGTATAAGATGTTCGAAAACATATCCCATTATAAATGATGTGGTGTTTCTTTTTTCGTATAAGAAACTTGAAGAACTCTACCCGGATATATTCAATACTATCTTGAATAATACATCAAAATGACGCTGCTCACTTTTCAACTGCCCGTTGTATTGTTTTGGGGAAGATGTGGATCTGTACGCATCAATGATAGAATACCTTTCACTAATTATGGAATTTTGCGCTGGCAGCTTGAAGCCTATACAGCCAGAAGAAGAATGTAGAAAATTCGCTATAAAAAATAGTTGGAGTCAGAGGGTCAAAGACATTATTAATATTATCAATTAAAGCTGATAAGTTTCTGCTTATTAGCCAAAATTACTCGATAAAAGAGATTAAGATTTGCTGACAAAAAATCGGTTATTTTTTTTTAATAAACCTTATAAAATTAAATTAAGTTGGAAAAATCTAACCAGCTTTAGTTTAGTATTGCTATTTCTTCCTGAATTTATACATCCTGAAGGTAATATTCTTCATTATATTTGCTATTTTGTTGCGGCAGTGATGTTGATGACAGGATTAGTCAGATGTCGGAATTTAACCAGAGAAGAAAAAACATTTCTATTGCCTTTAGTTTTTCTATTTTTAATTGGATCATTCCACTCTGGTTCAGACAAATTTAATTATTATAAAGACATGTGGTATTTTTCAAAACCAGTATTGTTTATCGGAGCGGGTATAATTGCACAGAAAACCGGGATAAAAAGAAATTATTTTCTGGGGATGATATTATATTTTTCACTTGCGCTTTCTTTGAAACATATCTGCTTTTTTTTATTAATGCCACAACTTCTTGCTGAATCATTGATGCAAATCAGAGAAGTGGCGGGAGGTGGGAATTTACTAATTGCATTCAGTGTGGCGTACATATCCAGGAGAAAAAGATTTCTTGAAGTAAAGAATTTTCTTAACATCCCAAGGTTAGCTCTTTTGCTAATTCTATATTCATCGATGCTTTTGTCCTGGTCCAGGACGATTTTTGCCGTTTATTTAATAACGATGATTTTTCTTGAGCGAATTTATGATATCAAATATATTAAACGGAGTATTGGTACTATAGCATTTGTCGGCGCATTACTTGTGTGTGTATTTTTGTTTCTGAATTCAACACCAATGAGAGCAAATATAGAAGAGATTACTCGAAAAATATTTAGCTCTTATTCTGAAATCCTTGTCAGCAGTAAATACACAAATACTGGGGAAATTTCAAACTGGCGGGGATACGAAACTGCACTGGCCATTAACAAAATTGCCAATGGATCTATAGGAGATCAGATATGGGGTTATGGATTTGGAGCGACAGTATTTATCGGATTTGATGACATTTTAGGATTTGGTATATACGATATCCCTTTGTTACATAATGGTTTCATCCACATTGCTTTAAAAACCGGATATTTAGGTGTGTTGCTATATATTGGATTCTTTTTTAACTTAATGAAAATTATCCGCAAGCATAAATTTATTGGTGATGCTACAGGTGATTTACTTGCCGGCATTCTTATGTCATCATTTTTTACTACTTTAGTTATAACGGGCTACTATAATAAATCTGCTTTAAATTCGACATGTATTATAAGTGGATATTTATTAAGCTGGATCATTAATAACAGGCGAATGAGTATTCAATCCACTTCAAAAAATAATCCTTATGTCGCTTATAATCGTTCAGAGTAATATGAAATATTTATGTAACACCAGCCTTCATAAAAAAAGATTTGTCGAAAACAAGTTGTCATGATTAAGCAAGATATTCATGCAAATATTTCCTGTATTGGCGGAAAAAGTGAATGAATTAGTTGGTGTAGTTATCGTTAACTTTCAAAATTATTGGGATACAATCGATTTTGTATCTAATCAACTGTTTAAGCAGAAAGACATTAAATTAAAAATTGCTATAGTAGATAATGCGTCACCCAATGATAGTTTCGATGTATTGGCAAGAGAATTTGAAGGTATAAACAATGTGGAAGTTCTTCAATCAAAAGAGAATAGAGGTTATTCTTCGGGGAATAATATTGGCATAAGGTACCTTCTTAAGAGCCGTGAATGTAGTTATATAATAATAGCTAACAATGACATTTCATTTAGTGACCCGGCATTGATAAGAAAATTGGTCCAAAAATACCATAAGCTCAGTCATGTGGCATTATGGGCACCCATGATGTCTAATAAAAATGTTATTTGTAAAAATTCAGCGTGGAGACTGCCATCAGTAATGTCAGAAGTACTGAGTTCCACCTTTTGTCTCACGAGCTTGTTTCGACGATATTTAAACAAATATTATTATGATTTAAGCGAACGCTCAAACCTAGAATTACCTGTTGATTGTCTTGCAGGATCTTTTTTCATGGGTACTACAGAGACATTTGAAAAAATTGGCTACTTTGATGAAGGCATTTTTCTATATTACGAAGAAATGATTCTGGGACATAAGGTAAAAAGGTTGCATTTGATCAACTATCTTGTCAAAGATCTTGCTTATAATCATAAGGGAGCGAGTTCCATTAACTTAAGTTATAATTTGAGTAATAAATATTCTATTCGCAACTCAAGTAAGCTTTACTACTGGAGAAAATATCGCAGAAAGGGATTTCTTTTTCTTGTAATGATAAGAATACTTAATTATTTCAACATTCTGGAGATTCGAGCCTTGGGTCTTTTTCGGGCATTATTCAAATAATTACGTAAAACATATATATTTGAATTCTTTACATACTCAATGTTGTTTGGTTAACAATAGTAACATCAATAAAATATTCTCAATCAAAGTCTTCAGATAGTGAATCCATTTGGTTCATATTTATTAGGATATTTCATGAGAAAAATTAAATTGTTAGTTGATTGCCATTATTTTGATACTTTCTTTTCAGGAGTAACAACATACATCAAAGGAATATATAATGAATTAGTGAAATATGAAGATGTGGAAATTTATTTGGTTTCAAATAAAATTGACATTTTAGCTGAAAATTTTCCAGACAATCGGTTTAAATATATTGAATTAAAAAGTAGATCAAAATTGAAGAGACTTCTTTATGAGATCCCAATGCTTTTAAAAAAATATGGAATTCATTATGCTCACTTTCAGTACTTAATCCCACCTATTAAAAGATGCAAATATATTGTTAATATTCATGATGTAATATTTGAGGACTATGGACATTTGTTTCCATTAGGCTATCGAATAACTAGAAGTGCTTTATTCCGTTTCAGTGCTAAAAAGGCAGATATTTTGATTACTATTTCGGAATACTCCAGGCGGCAAATATCAACTCATTATAGTATTAATTATGATTCTATACTTGTGACTCCATGTGGTGTGCATGACAAATACTATGTGCCTGAAAATGAGAATGAGAAACACATAAAAGTTAATAAGGATCAATATCTCTTATATGTGAGTAGATTTGAACCGCGAAAGAACCATAAAACACTTATTGAGGCATTTTTTGAGTTGAGGCTTTATGAACGCTTTTCCTTGATTTTGATAGGCAAGCATTGTATAGCAGATAGAGAACTACAAAGCACTTTAAATGGATTTCCTGAAGAAGTGAAAGCAAGAGTAAAGATAATTGAAAATGTAACTGAAGAGGAATTGATAGAGTATTATCGAAATTCCTCCTTATTTGTCTATCCGTCTATAGCAGAAGGTTTTGGGATTCCTCCTCTTGAGGCAATTATGTCCAATACAAAAGTCATATGTTCAAACGCAACTGCTATGAGTGACTTTAGTTTCTTGAATGGATACCAATTTGATCCATTAAATAAAGATATGTTAAAGAGGCTTATGTTAAAAACTATTGATGATGAGAACTACCCCTTTTCAAAAATGCAAGCCATAATTTGCCGCGAATATAATTGGAAAGTTGCGGCAAAGGTGATATTTGATGGAATAAAAAAAGATATAAATCGCTAGTATTAATTTTGGCATTATGTTTATAAAACACTAAAAAATAGAATGAAAATGATTTATGAATATTTCAACTAGAATTTGGATAATGGAGATTCTGTCAACAGTCGTGAGGTTGACTCGATCTTATTGGTACCGAATTCAGGGGTACCGCAATATAGATAGAACTGCTATTCTTGAAAAACAGTTAAACCTGGATCGTGTAAATCCTCAGGGGATTCATATTGGTAAAAATTCACTTATTGCAAGCCGTGTAACTATATTATCTCATGACCATGTTAAGAGAGATAAAAGTAATCCTCGTATGCCCTTTATGATTGATACTTATATAGGAAAGAATTGTTTCATAGGAATAGGCGTAATTATTTTATCCGGTGTTAAAATCGGAGATGAAGTAGTTATTGGGGCAGGTTCTGTTGTAACAAAAAATATTCCTTCAAATGTTGTTGCTGCTGGCAATCCTGCAAGAGTAATTAAAGAAAACATTCACATGACTTCAAAGGCCACAATAGTATCCTGAATATGTGGTACGAAAGTCGTGATTTAGGCGTAGAATATGGAGAGTAAAAAAGTAAAAGTAGCAATAATAGGAACACAAGGTATACCAAATCAGTATGGAGGGTTTGAGACATTGGTTGAATACCTTGCTAAGCATCTCTCTAATCGATTCGATATCACAATATTTTGCTCGTCGGTTGTTTATAAATCCCAAAAGAAAGAACTGTATGGATGTAAGTTAGAATATCTACCATTGAAAGCGAATGGAATCCAAAGTGTAGCTTATGATATTTTATCGATCCTGAAATCGGTAAATAAATACGATAAACTTCTTGTCTTGGGCGTTTCAGGTGGAATCATACTGCCTTTGTTAAGAATGTATAGAGATAAATTTGTTTTAAATTTTGGAGGACTTGATTGGCAACGAGATAAGTGGGGAAAGGCGGCAAAGAAATTTTTGAAGTTCTCCGAGAATCTTGCCGTAAGGAACTCAGGAACTCTAATAGCAGATAATCAAGGAATCCAAAATTATATTAGTAATACGTATAAGCAAGACAGCTTTTTGATTGAGTATGGGGGAAATCAAGCGGTTAAAGAGGTGATCGGTGATAGCGATATTGAAAAATATCCTTTTCTAAACAATCAATATGCTATGAGTGTGGCCAGAATACAGCCTGATAACAATGTTCAGATGATACTTGAAGCGTTTTGTCAAAATACCATAATACCATTAGTCTTTATTGGGAACTGGAGTGCTAGTGCATATGGATGCAAAATGAAAAAGGAATTTAGTAATCAAAATAATATTTATCTTTTAGATGCAATTTATGATCAAAAATATTTAGATGTGATAAGAAGTAATTGTGATTTATATGTACATGGTCATTCTGCTGGTGGTACAAACCCAACACTTGTAGAGGCGATGAGTCTTGGATTACCGATATTTTGCTATTCTTCAGGCTTCAATGAGTTTACAACGGAACATAAGGCATTGTATTTTGAAGAGAAGGAACAATTAAAAGATCTGCTCAACAATACTGATAAAAATACAATGATTAATATAGGTCGTGATATGAAGAATATTGCTGATCGAAGATATAAATGGCAGATTATTGTGGATAAGTATGCAGAATGCCTGAATAAGAGAACATCTTAAACTTCGAGATTTCTAAAAGTATTTCAATGTTTATCAAGCATATACATTGTATAATTTATCTATAAATATGGAGAGTATGCTTGATAAAGAAGCTGGGATGGGTAATATTGATTTGTTAATAAGAAGGTGGGGAATTTTGACTACTCATAACTTTGAAATGGGGAATCTCGGATTAAATGCATTGAGTCCTCTGCTATTTTGCGAAACGCTGTCAATCAAAGCCCCACATGATTCCAAATTCAACATTTAATTTGCATCTGAAAGATTATGAATGCAGATCCAATAAACGAGTCCAAAATATCTATCGAATGTTATTCGAGGATTTTGAAATTATTCTTTGATCTAGTTTGTTTTTAAATATAACTCGTAATAGTTTATGGAGATATCAATGCTTAGAGGTGTAATTGTAGGTTTTGGTCGAATGGGATTAACACATTATTCCATTCTAAATAACCATCCAGATGTGAAGTTTGTTGCGATATGTGACTCTTCAAAATTTATACTAAAAAGCGCAGCTAAATATTTAGATTTAGAAACATATTTAGACTCCGATAAAATGATTCAGGAAATTAAGCCAGATTTTGTATTGGTGGCCACGCCATCAGCTCAGCATTCAAATTGTGTGAGTTGTGCTTTGAAAAATGATGCTCATGTTTTTGTTGAAAAACCATTTGCAGTAAATCTTGAAGAAGGCCGGAGACTTGCAGAATATGCGAAAGAAAAGGGACTTATTAACCAAGTTGGATATGTTTGTCGCTTCAACGATGTGTTTATGAGAGTTAAGAGTCTTCTTAAATCAAACGTGATTGGTGAATTATTGAATTTCAAAGTGGAAATGTATAGTTCAACAGTAATTCATGCTTCTGAGACCAGTTGGCGTTCGAAAAAGAATGAAGGTGGAGGATGTCTCTATGATATTGCATCACATGGTATTGATCTAATCAATTTTCTTATTGGTCCACCAGATAAAATCAAGGGTTCTGTTCTTCAGAGCATATATTCTCAAGGGGTTGAAGATGCAGTTTATTCTACATATTCTTATAAGAATGGGGCTACAGGCAATCTCATAGTAAATTGGAGTGATCCAACCTATCGGAAACTTGCTTATCGTTTTGAAATATTGGGAAATACAGGAAAGATTATAGCAGATCTTCACGCATTTAAACTTTACTTGAACGATACATCAAGTGATAGTGAATTTAGTGAGGGGTGGAATCACCGATACATAACTGACTTCGCCGAACCTGTTCGTTTTTACGTACGCGGAAATGAATTTACCCGACAACTGGATTATTTTATTGATTGTATTCTTAAGAAACAAATTTCTGATATGTGTTCTTTTAAAGAAGGCTTAACGACAGATATTGTCATCGACCAAATTCGAAATGATTTTAATACGAGAGGACACTAAAGAATGGATAAAATTATTTTTGGGGATAATCAATTCTTTGGTATTAATCACATGTCAGAGGAGAAAGCACAGTCCCAAGCTGAGCGCTTCAAAGACATTAATGATATAATTGCAGTGATTGATACAGTGTACGAATGTGGTGTCCGTGCCTTCATGTTTAATACACATGATCGGGTTGCTGATATTTGTGATCATTTCAGGGCTAACGCCCATAAATATCCGGACATCAAGTTTTATCCATCTTTGCCATATGCGCATAAATACGCAAGTGCGGTTACTGAAAAGGGTATGATTGGAGCATTGAATGAATTTCTGTTTGGGAGACGTTCTGTTGGCCAAGCTTTAACAACATTAGTTCGTGGGACAAAAACAATTGTGAGCCGTGACCTGAGTGAGGTTATGAAGCTACTTGTTGACAGCGAAATGAGAATGTTTAACGGCCTAAATGTACGTGCAGTATTCTTGCAGAATATTGTAACTGACTTATTACTCGGATTGGGTTCAAAAGAAGTGTTTATCCAGTTTGCCAAGCATATCAGAGAGAAGTATAATGCTGATCCGGCGTTCAACACAATGAACATGCCACGGTTGGTTGATTTTCTTATCGAATGTGGTATTGAAAATCCCATAGTATGCTCTTCAATAAACAAGATAGGTTATTTGATGAATCCCGATAAGGCTTCGTATGAGAATACAATCAGAACTAAACCATTTCGGCCAATGGCTATGTCGATTTTGGCCTCAGGTGCAATATCTCCAATAAATGCGGTTGAGTATATATCTAGTCTTGGGAAAGTTAGTTCTATTGTATTCGGTGCATCTTCTAGAGCCCACATTGAGGAAACAATTGAATTAATTAATGCTTATTTACCATAAGAAATTATTCAAAGATCAACAACGGAGACGTTCATACCATTAATAATATTAAAAATAGTTGTATCATTTATATTTTATTTATTATGTTTTTTGGAATCATAAGTTTCCAACCTGCCGTTTCTCATTCTCAAGAAACAAGAACTCTTTTTGCTTATTCAGGTTATATGAGAATTCCTTCTGCTAATATTAACTCTGGGCAGCTAACATTTGACTATACTTTTTTACCTAATTCAGTTGCGATAAAATCTGAAAATGTTAAATCTGAAAATTGGATATTTTCATCTTCACTAGGATTTTTCCCTTTTCTTGAATGTTATTTTTCTGTAATTATATCGCCTCAATATAATGTTAGCTATGGAATTCCAAATTATGGCTCTGAGAAGGTACGGTCATGGGGAGCCAAATTAAAAATAATAAATGAGTCAAACAGTTTTCCAACTGTAGCCATAGGATTACATGATCCTAATTTAAAATCATTTGGAGCGTCTATATCTATCCCAAATTCTTCTGCAACTTTTCTAGTAATGACCAAACAAATTATACCCCAAAAGATTTCATTATCTGTTGGGTATGGGAATGATATTTTTAAAGGATCCTACAGTCGCTTTAATGGTATATTTGGTGGTGTAGAATTAAAAGTAAATAAAAATGTCTCTTTACTGTTCGATTACGATGCAGAATATTGGAGCGAAGGAATTAGTATTCAATGGCGCAGAATTAATGCAGTGTGCGGATTAGTTGACTTGGATAATATTGCATTCAGGGTTGGATTTGATATAAATCTTTTAAATAAATAGGTACATGGCATAAATCTAGGGGAACACTTGTTTTTTCTAAAAAAGACACTAAAATATTCGCATATAGTGCTCTTAATGATTAAGCGCTATTCAGCATTTCTCTGGCTTTGCACATAACTGAAAGTACATGGCTTTATTGTAAAATTTTAAATATGCAAAGCACCTATGAATGCTCCCCGACCCAAGGGTTGGGGTATCTCCGTGAAGTCAGAGCGTGTCGTCAAATATAGACAAACTACTGCCCATAAATATTTTTATATACTTTGCCTTGCTTTTGGACGTACTGTTGTATCACTTCTTCTGTACCATGCGAACCAACGGTATTTGCATAATATCCACTCTTCCAGAAGTTTCCACCCCAAAGTAGCTTTTTTACTTCGGGATGCTTTTTGAATATCTTTCGTGCTGTTATACTTTTTATTGCTGACACAATTTCTGTCAAATTCAATGTGGGTACACTTTGCACAAGAAAATTAACATGATCAGTATCACTACCTATTTCAAAAAATATTATTTCATACCCCCAAAATTATCAGTTCGTGTCGCAAAAGAGGATATATATTAAACTACAAGGGCATGGTGGCAAGGGGAGTGCTCAGGGAATGCGCATCCCATCTCGCCAAGAAAGTTCTTCCAACATCTGTACAGAATGCGGTTAGGAGAAGATTGAGAAAATGACAAGCCGAAAAATCCTTCTTCTGGGTGGCACGGGGGCAATGGGATTCTATCTCGTCCCGGAGTTGCTGTCGGTCGGCTTTGACGTGTTTGTCACTACGCGCTCCTCCGAGTGTGAGTCCGACAATTCCCGCCTTCGATATATCACCGTAGATGCGAAGGATTCGGTAGCGCTTCCTGCGGTACTTTCCGCAGTCAAACCAGATGCCATCGTGGATTTCATGTCATATGGCACGTCCGTTTTTACGGATCGGTGCAAGCAACTCCTAAACGGGACCGGGCATTATTGCTTTCTTTCCTCTTATCGTGTCTTTGCCGACAGTTCGCCGGACGCGCTAACGGAGCGATCCCCGCGGCTTCTCGATGTCTGCGGCGATAAGGCTTATCTTGCCACAGATGAATATGCGCTTGCGAAGGCTCGGCAAGAAGACGTGTTGCGTGCTTGCGGCAGAGAGAACTGGACAATTCTGCGGCCTTGCATCACGTATTCCCGCTATCGTTTTCAGTTGGGAACCCTTGAGGCAAACACCATTTGCTATCGCGCTCTGCAGGGGCTTCCGGTCATCATGGCGAGGGAAATTCTGGCCAGACAAACAACCATGACATGGGCTGGCGATGTCGCGAAAATGATTGCGCGTCTCGTGCTGAATGAATTTGCTTTGGGCGAGGATTATAATGTCGTCACAGCTGAACATCATTCATGGGCGGAGGTGGCCGACTATTATGAGAAATGTATCGGCTTGCGCATTATTCAAACCGATGTGAACGAGTATGCAAAAGTCGTTGGAGCAAAATACCAAATTAAATATGACCGAATGTTTGATCGCGTCATGGACAATTCCAAGATTTTGGCTGCGACCGGCATTAAACAATCGGATATAAAGCCCTTAAGAGGCGGCTTGGAAATGGAGCTGTGTGAGTTTCAAAGTGCTCCTTACTTCCAATATCCCAATCTTGGGTTAAACGCACGAATGGACAGGGTCACGGGAACGCATTTGTCGCTCGCTGGACAGCCTTTGCGAACGCGAATCAAGTATTTGAAAGAAAAGTATGGTTCTCCATCTTGGAACGAACGCTTCCGCCGTTTTTCAGGGCGGTGGAAAAGGCGTCTGCAAAGTATTCTTAGTCTCATGGGAATACGAAAGAGAAATCAATGAAATCTCAGTCAACTTTCTTATTTACCAGCAACGGGGATTATCAAAACCGTGGCTGCGAAGCGATTTCGCGAGGAACAATTGCGATCCTTCAAAGGGCATTTGATACGGAGATAGGTATCCATTGGCTGTGGGGAACACCCATCCTCCTGAGGAGTTTCGCAACAACCATGACTTGGACTACACCTATTGCCCAATGGATTTGAACATGTCCTCTCATGTGAATCACATTCCACGACTTTCCCCTTCCTGGTTTCTTCTGCAAGTATTACATATCGCTCCTGCAGTGCGTCGCCGTCGAATTGAGGCCATCCACCAAAGAAATCTCTCTGCGATCAATGAAAAGGATTGTGAAGTATTGGACATGCCCCCAAAATTATCAGTTCGTGTCGCAAAAGAGGATATATATTAAACTACAAGGGTATGGTGGCAAGGGCAGTTCTCAGGGAATGAGAAATGAGCGAGTGGGCTGAGGTTCGTTACAAAACTACTGATTTCTACTCTCCTGAATGGGAGCGGACCCTTTTGTGGAATGATTCCGATGTTGGGATAGATTGGCCTGTCGAAAAAGGTGGCAATCCTTTACTTTCTGCGAAAGATCAAGAGGGCAAATGCCTGTCTGAAGCTGATGTGTTCGAATGATATCACCGGATCTCAATAAAGATTCAATAAAGATATGGAATAAACTTATGAAAAATGTACTGGTAACAGGAGGCGCCGGATTCATTGGCTCCAACTTTATTCGCTGTCTGCTTGACAGTGAACCGAATGTCAACATAGTCAACCTCGACGCGCTCACCTATGCCGGCAGTATGGAGAATTTACGTGATCTGCCTTACCCCGACCGTCACACCTTCGTGCATGGGGACATCTGCGACAGAACCGCAGTTGACAGCATATTGGAGCAGTACGCTATCGATACCATCGTGCATTTTTCCGCTGAATCGCATGTCGACCGCTCAATCGCCGGGCCGGGCATTTTCGTCCAGACAAATGTTGTTGGCACGTTTACACTGCTCGAATCTGCGAAAACATACACCAAGCAATAATTCTTTATAATAATCACAATTTTTACATCCAACAATAATACCTGATCCCATATCATCCCCACAATTTTAGATTTTATTATTGATACCTCATCTGAATCCTTATATCATAATGTGACTTTTATTGAAAAGAAGGATTCAGTTAAAGCAAATTATAGTTCATTAGCATAAACCTCTTTTATCTCTTCAGGTTGAATGCATAAATACTGTAAAGTCTGCCTTTGGTTTGAATGATTATAACAGTACATTAATTCCGGCAATCCAACTTTATATGTTACTCTCTGATGATATCCCCAGGTTTTACGCAATGTGTGACTCCCGTAATTCCCTTTGAGGTTGATTGCATTACAGCTCTTTTTTATTATTGCATGGATAGTTTGAGGACCTAAGGGACCTCTCTGACCTTTAAAAGTTGATCAACATCTTCTAAATCTTTTGAATGTAAGAGTCTTTGTATTGCTTGTATACATTACTTATTAATAGTTATTCTTCGAGTTTTTCCAGTCTTTTTTTCTTTTATTTCAATTTCATCCATAGGCTTAAGATGACGTACCATGCCGACTGTAATTTGACATAAATCACTGGCCCGTAAATTGGTGTTTATGCCCAGTATAAAAATTGCATAATTCCGAGGATTATCAAATAATAATCTTTTAATGGCTTGAATATCTTCCAGTTTTCTAATAGGCTCGACTTTGGTTCTACTTCCTTTAGGAGGATGATTAAAATTACACCCTTTAGGTAAACTCATGAGCATATCCTTTTTATAGGGGGAAATAAACATATCTACTTATAATATATTATATAAGAACTGGAAATACAATATAATAAGATATATTTAGAAATATTTATTGATTTATTATGGTTTTATTTAATGTGCATAATAAGTGGTACAACGAACATATACACTAAGATTATTGTGAGGATTATGAGAAGACTTTATCTTCCAAATTTATATTGCTGTAAATGCTAAAAAATGCACTATAAGTAACAAGTAAAGTAGTGTATGATATTCAACATCATTATAATAGTTCACAAGTAACAAAAATCATTCAATTGCTTTATCAAAAATTAGATGAGGGTATTAGAAATATTTATGACCAAATTTTTAGAAAGTATGCTAAAACAGCTATTACATATTACTTTCCAGAAAGAAATTTTGTGTATCTCAAATTCCTAAAAAGTATTATGGCTCTCAACATTTATACAAATCAAGAAATAATCGATGGTGTACGTTCTATTAAATTCCATGAAAATTGGGGGTAATTCAGCATTAAAAATGAAAAAGATTTAATAATAGCTTTAGATGCAATAACAATGTCTTTATTAATTAATCAAAAAAGCTATATCAAATAATATTAATACTGGCTGGTATGCCGTTACACCTCGTGAGAAGATGACTTGGATAACAACATCAAACGATGATGAAGATGATACGGATATCATATTTCCTGTAAGAGGTATCACTGCCAGTGGAGATCGTTCTTCAGCAAGCTAAATAACGTCTTTGGATTATTATTCTGTTTTGACTTATCACTGACAATTGTTTTATTGCGCATCTAACTACTACAATTTTGCATAATGCTGAGTAAAATGATATAATGATATACCTAACTTGTACAACACGAATTAATTATCATGAAAACTATTTCAGGAGTACGAACAAATGAGAGAGATATTTAGAGCGGAAAAGCGGTCAGGTGGAGCGATTTGTTAAACCAGTGACGATTCTGTATAGCTCCGCAATAATTGGAAGAATATTTTGGATTTATTCGTTCCCATGATTTTGATATGGGGAATGTCGGTTAGAAGCAAACATCTGATAAATAACTGCATATATATAGTAAAGATAAAACACACGCTCAAGAAATTATACATTGTTCAAATATAACTTATTATATAGAGGCTACTGATTTTTCAGAAAAAAAGACGCTTGAAATGAAAATTGTCAATGCGCTAAAATAATTTTCAAGAATCAATATGCCCAATTAATATCTGGATCAGAAAAATATTATCTTAAAGAGACTTTCAACGTTAAATATTTAGAAAAAGTTCAAGTATCAAACAGATAAATAGGGAACAAAGAAAAGATAATTGCCCTAAAAAGGTAATTATCGTATAATAATGACATAATTTGTACGTTACATTAAAATTTTGAGTTAATCCGGATACATAGCATATGTGTTATTTTTAACACTAAAGAAGCGGCTGTTAACGATTGCCAGTTGTGATAAAAATAAACTTCACTCTTATTACTATTGAGGTTTTTAGTGAAATTTATACCATTAAAGATACCAGATGTCATTTTGATTGAGATGGATGTTTTTGCAGACGATCGTGGTTTTTTCATTGAAACGTATCAGAAGCGGAAGTTTGCCGAAGCAGGAATAACAATTCCTTTTGTCCAGGACAATCATTCCGGTTCAAATCAAGGTGTCCTGCGTGGAATGCATTACCAGATAAAGCAGACACAGGGTAAGTTGGTTGGAGTGGTAACAGGAAATGTATATGATGTCGCTGTTGACTTGCGCCGCAGCTCACCTACTTTTAAAAAATGGGTTGGTGTATCTCTTTCCCCTCAGGTAAAATCTCAATTGTGGATACCTCCTGGTTTTGCCCATGGATTCTATGTGCTCAGCAAATGGGCTGAAATCAGATATATGACGACTGATTTTTATAATCCGGAGAGGGAACGAACTCTGATATGGAACGACCCTGAAATTGGAATAGAGTGGCCTTTGATAAACGATCAGCCTCCCATAATGTCAGCAAAAGATGCTAAAGGGATGTGCATGGCAGAGTCTGAAGTTTTTGAATAATTGAAACAAAAAAATCATAAAGTCTTTTGATCCTCGTTATTGTGGAAATAGTATGCAAAACGTTCTTGTTACCGGCGGAGCCGGTTTTATTGGTTAAAATTTTGTCCGTTATCTGCTCAAAGTAGACTCTGACATTACTATTATCAACCTGGACGCTCTAACATATGCCGGCAGTCTGAAGGATTTGCCTGATCCCGGGCGGCATATTATTGTCTTGGGCTATATCCTTGACCGTGAACTGGTTGCCGACCTGCTTCGGCGTTATCGTATCGATACAATCGTACATTTTGCGGCCGAGACACATGTTGACCGTTCTATTCTCGATCTCGGACTGTTTATTGAGACCAATGTGACAGGCACATTTACGCTGCTGGAATGGTACCTTAATCACCCTGATTGGGTGGATGCAATATCAAAACAGCCCGATTATCAGCAGTGGATGAAAAATAACTATGCAATGAGGGGAAAACAATGAAAGGAATCATCCTTGCAGGAGGACGTAACACTCGCCTGTATCCTGTTACTCTCGAGGTAAACAAGCAGGTTTTACCGGTGTATGACAAACCGATGATTTATTACCCGCTCTCAATGCTGATGCTGGCGGATATTCGGGATATTCTTATTATCAGCACTCCGGAGGCACTACCGGTATTTCGGCGTCTGCTCGGTGATGGCAGCCAGTGGGGACTCACGTTTTCCTACGCCGAACAGCCTGAACCCCGCGGTCTGGCCGATGCTTTCATTGTGGGGAGAGAGTTTGTCGGGAAAGATACAGTCTGCCTGATTCTCGGCGATAATATTTTCTACGGGCAAGGCTTACCAGGACAACTCCGTGAAGCGGCAAAAATCACAGATTGTGCAATTATTTTCGCTTACTCTGTGAGAGATCCCCAGCGTTACGGAATTGTCGAGTTTGACGATAACGGGAAAGCTTTGAACATAGAAGAAAAACCAAAAAAACCCCGTTCAAACTTTGCTGTTCCGGGGATATATTTTTATGACAACGAAGTACTTGACATTGCTGCAAACCTGCCACTTTCAGCCCGGGGAGAACTGGAAATTACCGATATAAATCAGAATTATCTCGAGCGCGGCAAATTACAGGTAGAAGTGATGGGGCGCGGCATTGCCTGGCTTGATGCCGGGACACATGAGTCGTTGCTTCAGGCAGCCAATTTCATTCAAGCTGTTGAAGAACGTCAGGGAATAATTATATCAAGCCCGGAAGAAATCGCTTATCGCATGGGATTTATTGATCGAAACGACTTACGGAATCTCGCAAAAAAACTCGACAAAAACCAATATGGTCAATACCTACTTCGGTTATTGGAAGAATGAGACCTATTACTAGTATTGGAATCATGGTGTATATTTCACGTGCTCCGATACTCGGTTTTTTTTCTCGGGCTAATAATAATCTGGTTTAATCAATAATTACCGCATTATCATGAATTCTTGTACTACCGCTTTCGCGGATTATGTGCCATTAATTGTTTTAAGTTTCAGAATCGTCTATCATTCGGCTGATGTGACGTATTGAGAAAGGCAATCCATTTACGAACCATTCTAACCTGTCCAAAGAATGGGAGGCAGATCACTGTCTTGAGTTTCAAGTATGTATAAAAATCGGAAGAGTTCTTCTTATGAGACGTACATCTAAAATAGATATAATTAAATACACTTATTTGATGTCTTTGTATAGTGAAGAAACTATAGTTTTTCCCCTTCTTTTTCTTTTTATGTCTAAATACTCCGCAAAAGTCCGCGTTCCTTTTAAATTTAATGTTTAAAATTTCAAGTATTTTTGATTAACTTTCAACAAACAATTATTGAGGTTAAAAATGCGAATTAGAAAATGTGTTGTTTTCTTGGTGTTGATTATGTATCTAAGTAGTTGCTCCTCATACCGACATAACGACAGGTTTTTCGCTCCTGATAAGCTCTATCATTTTGCCGTTGCAGGCTCTATTGGAGCTGGAACAACTGTTGCAGCAGAAAGTAATGGCGCATCTCATAACTCGCCAATTATCGGCGTATCTGTTTCTGTTGGAGTTGGTGCAGGAAAGGAATTTTACGATCTGACCATCAAAGATACTTATTGGAGTTGGAAAGATATGTTTTGGAATTTGGCGGGAGGAATTGCTGGTAGTTATGCTGTTAAAAATTAAAATAAAGCCAACAACCGGTTTTAGACGACAATCGTTTGCTTTAATAGTATTTGTATACTGTCAATACTATCTGAAGCCCGGAGGCTGATTCTTGAGCGAAATCTCATTCGAGGAGGTAGTGTAATGGATTAACCATGACAAGCTGTTTGATGAACTTAAGCACCTCAACCGCGAGCATTATTGGCATCAGAAGTTTCTTGTGGTATACAGGAAGAAACCACTATCTTGGGTGTACCGTGTATAACAAAGAGAAACAATACCGAGCGACCAATCACACTAGAATATGGCAGCAATGTTCTTGCTGGAACGGATTGTCATTGTATCTTTAATGTTTTCCGACTTATTGTAAAAGAAGGGAATAAGGTATTTTTACATCCCCTTTTGTGGGACGGTAAAGCTGCTGCCAGGATTCTTGATTGTTTAGAGCTTCAACTCAACAAGTTTGCAAGAAATCCTAAATAGTTGAAGTATAAATATAATTGTTTTATTATCTATCGTTTATATTACTGCAAGTGCATTTTCTCAATAATCGCCACAGAAGTTTTCCGAAGCTTTTTCAATAAGTACCTAAAAATATCCGTCAGAATATTGAAGAAATATATGAAACGTTATATATAAAATATAAGTATGTATGTATGAATTATTACTGCAATTTATCTGTTGATCAGGAGCATTATTTACTGGGCAATTGACGTTGATGATACTTTTAAATGTGCATCTCTATTTGATATTGAATGAAAGTGTGAAAATTATAAATATCAAGATTTTTAATTAATGTTTAAAAGCATATCTTTTGAAATTAATTGAATACATCATATATTTGCCGAGTGAATTATTAATCATATAACCTTGATAGAATGTTATGCCGAAACCAAGACTTATTATCTTCTTTTTTTTCTTTTTAGCTTGTAATATTACTTTTGCTTATTCACAGATGAACAGTTTTAAAATGATGGCTGATTACCTCGCGGAATCAAGTCATCGTGATATCAATATTGTTGAGAATAATAATGTATTGAAAATATATTACTGGCCGATTGGCTTTCGTGATGAATATCAAGGCTATGTTGATGCAAAGAAAACAGTATTGAAATATATAAATCAGATAGAGAATAATGGAATAGAATCTCTTGAATTTATCCAGACTTCCTGGGGGATTCCGGTAATAACGACAAAGCTTTACAGGAAAAATGATATAAAAAGTGAAGTATTTGTAAAAGATTATCATGTATGTGAAAAAGTCCAGCCATCTCTTTTTCCCGCAAGGAAATTGTTATTACTTTTTGACATACCTGTTACAATGAATTTTGGCCAACCCTTTGATCCGTTTATTTTTAAAACAGGGATACGACCGGAATTACGTTTGAAAATTTGCAAAGGCGTTATCGCATATACACAGATTGAATTTTATATTCACAATGAATATGATGTTCATGAGTATGTGTATCCAGGTAGTACCGGTATATTGTTGATGAAAACAATAAATGATAATACTCTTACCTTCACAAATATAGGTATCATGGGGACTGATATCTATGGGGTTGATGAAGAAATTAATATATCGTTGTACAACAATTTGTTTGCTCTGGAGTTTCACGGAGGTATTTATGGGGATTATGAATTCAAAAACAGCAAGTTTAAATATTATAAATTCGATAAAAACCTTGCCTTATTGAAATTTCTCTATTTCAATGAAAAGTATGATTGTGTTCTTAAATTTTTTGGAGGCCGATTTTTATACGGTGATAAGGGAGTTGGCTGTGAAATCTCGAGAGTTTTTAATGAAGTGGAAATCGGTTTCACTGGTATAAAATCAGGCGGGGATATTGCAGCGAACGTATTCTTTTCAATTCCATTCTTTCCAAAATCAAGAAGATCACTAGCCAAACATGGTATAAGTTTTAAGAAGAGTTTTCATTGTAAATATTGGTATTATTCCAATGACCTTGGGAAAGAACCTATGTTGCCAACGTCAATAAAAAGTATAACAGGTTATTCCAATCCACATCATTTTTCATTTATGTCAAAATTTTATAAAAATCATGATAACACTGAATAAGTGTATAAGCCGGCCGAAAAGCGATAAGCAAAACACTGTATCAGCGAATCATTATGGACATGGACAGTTAAATGAGCCAGGTTCATGGTGAACAGGAGGGATCTGCCTACAACGGCCATTTCGGGTGCACGTGTTTCCATCCTCTATTCTGTTTCAAGAGTTCTAGCGCGATACATAACCTGTCTCGTAAAATGGATTTGTTTGGAAAATAATCAATATATAAATAAAATAAAAAAAATGTATCTATTTCGAATGTAACTAAATGTGATTATGTCAACTGTTTAACTATTTAATTTTGGCTTTAATGAGGTATACACTTACGAAATTTAGATTTTATTTTATGAAAATCTCTTATTTAAGCTTAATTTAATATGTTAAGTTGGAAAGGTTGGAATTAATATAATTCCAACGATTTACGCAGGGTCTTTTGTACATGGCTTTTAAAAGAAGGCGTTTCGCTTGATGTTATACGCGAGCTTGCAGGTCATATCGACCGGAGAACAACTGATCAGTATGCTAGTTTGAATCGCGCTGAGGTCGGGAAATTCCTCCAACTAATGCCCAGAATAATAAGACCTCAATCAACTGGCACAAACTGACACAAATAGCTCAATGAGCGTATCCCAAATGTGTCAGCAATGTTCGTAAGCGCTTGTTTTTACATGGTGGAGCAGATCGGGATCGAACCGACGGCCTCATCCGTGCGAGGGATGCGCTCTCCCATCTGAGCTACTGCCCCACCTGTTAATTCAAGATTCAAAGTTTGAAATTCAAAATTTACACTATATTACAACAATATTATTTTTTTAGCTTCGCTTTCAGTTTTTTTCTTTTGCCTTCTTTACGCCTTTTCTATCCTTATCTTATTTGATTTCGCCGCAAGTTTCTTGAAAATTTTTGGATCTCCTTGTACTTTTCCTATTGTGTTAACAGGGCTTGCGGGACGTATCTCATCTTCAGTTGAACCCGGAGTGGCGCCGTAAAAAATACAGAACGCACTCCCGGGAGGCCAGTATCCAAGTTCACCCATTTCAACAACATCCCTTCCATTTTGCAAACCCGCTTTTACCGGAATCGAGAAATATATTTCATCACCCCATGTTGAAAATTCAGCATCAAGCGGCAGATTGTCGATAATCGCAAGTGCGGTGTCGGTGTCGTTCAATTCGGCCGGTACTGATTCATTGTCAATGATAATAGAAACGGCAAGCGGCATCCAAAATCCCCTTCTTTAAAATTTCCTGGCAAATACACTGAAAAAATATAACATGTGTGATGTTGAGTGTAAAGTATAATGTTGTTCTCTCAAGCCTTTCTCCTCGCCACAAGAATTCAGGAATCAGAATTCCGGAGTTAGTGGAAAAACATTTCTCACACAATATTATGATTATAAAAAGATTTATGTAATATTCGTATTCTCCGGTTTTTTCTTTTCATATTCTGAACACTATCTTCCGACTGCCGATTTCGTTTTCACAGTAATATTACTCAATTATATTCACATTTATCAGGATGTTACAAATATCATCAAATTGATTTGTAGGATAGTCTCTGAATCTTTAGCTTTTACTCAAAATTTTTCACTTGACGTTTACCACAACATCTTGTATTATTCTCACTAATATATACTATATATAATGTTTATTGCAAAGGAACGACAAGGATGAGGCTGTCACGGCTCGAAATATACGGGTTCAAGTCCTTCGCCAAAAAGCTCGATCTGAAACTAACCGGCGGCATCACTGCTATCGTGGGACCAAACGGCTGCGGCAAGACTAACGTGGTTGATGCCATCCGCTGGGTACTCGGAGAACAGCGTCCTACTCAGATACGTCTGGACTGTATGGAGGATGTCCTGTTCAAGGGTTCTGTGACCAGGAAACAGCTTGGCATGTCCGAGGTGTCTCTCACCATAGAAAATAATTCAGGACGTCTCCCTGTAAATACACCTGAAATATCAATAACCCGGAGACTGTTCCGCTCCGGCGAGTCGGATTACCAGCTCAACAGGACATCATGCC
>JABHYP010000200.1 GCA_018656855.1 Candidatus Latescibacterota bacterium
CGAACAATACCTGACAATGCTTACCGATTTTCACTCTTTATGTCCCGGTGACGATAATCTCAGACCGGTCCTTCAAACGCTTACCGGAACTCTGCCTCATATCATAAAAATGTGCGAATCGGGCTCTGTTGATATCGAATCTGTCAACAACTGTATTGTTAATATTAAGGCGAGCACGAGAAAAGGATCGCCGGACAGGTGGCTGAGCAGAGGGATTTCTCTCGGCAGTGTGCGGAAAGGTTTAAAAGAGTGTGTAAAAGTCCTGGAGGTGCTCGAATCTTTCTGCCGCAATGAAAGAGGTATGACCGCCCATGCAGCATCCCGGCTCATGAGCGAGTTTGAACTTCTCGAACGCTATTTTCTCGACCTGAAGAAAAACCGCTCACGCCTTGACCATGACGACACACTTATCGAAACCTGGCGTCTTCTCAGGAAAAACGTATCTGTACGCCAGGAGGTGTCGAGATCATATAGACATATTCTCGTTGACGAATTTCAGGACACCGACAGTATCCAGATAGATATTTTAAGAATGATAGCGGGCAACTCGAATGCGGCGCTCTTTACGGTGGGAGATCCCAAGCAGTCTATTTATCGTTTCCGGGGAGCTGGTGTAACCATTTTTAACTCCTTTATGGCGAGAACCTCGGTTGATTTTAAAACGCTCAGCAAGAATTACCGCAGTACGCCAGCGATAATCGGATTTACCAACCACGTTTTCAGCCGCATTATGGGAGGGGATGATCCCGAACACATTTTCGAGGCACGGTATTCGGAAATGAAACCTCACAGGAGAGACAATCCCAGCGCCGTCGGCGTGGAGGTTGTAGTTTTTGAGAGTGGTAACGCTGATGAGCGCCGTATGAACGAAGCGAAATTTATTGCTGAACGTGCGAGGGAACTGAAAGACACGCATGGATATTCTTTCGGTGAAATGGCATTGATTCTTCGTAAAGGCACCCGTGTCCGTGCTTACGAGGAGGCCTTTCTCGCCCATGCCGTCCCGTATGTGAGCCTCACCGGCGGCGACCCTTTCAGGAGCCCGGAGGCGCATGATATCGCAAATATGCTCGGCTGGCTCTGTGAACCGAATAATCCGGTGTTTTTCAGCGCGCTGTTCATGTCGCCGTTCTTCAATATTAAGCCCGAATCCCTCCACGGGATATGCCGGATTGCGGGGAGCGCCGCGGAAATGCCTAAAGCGTTTTTAAATGATGAAAAACATATCGGTTATCCGTGGTGTGAGGGTGCCAATTCAGACCGAGTGAGAGAAATCCTCAAAAGCCTCCTTTCACTGCGTGACAGGGCGACAATCCGGGATATTCTCGAGTATGCTTTTGATAGAACAGGTTATACCCTGACTCTCCTTGCCGACCCTGTGACGGGTGAATTGTCCCTCGCAACTATCGATCATATCCTTGAGTCGGCCGATATGTTTGAGAGTAACGGCGGGAATATAAGGGAATTCACGCGGCTGCTTTCCAGGGGTATGCTCTCCTCGGAGAGGACACCGTTTGTGGAAACAAAGGACGATTCGCTTACCATACTCACCATTCATAAGGCCAAGGGCATGGAATACAAGGTCGTTTTTCTTGCCGACATCACAGGCAGTACGCGCAGGGAAACGAAGCCGCTTGTCTTCGACAGCGAACTTGGTATCGGCTTCGACATCCGAAACGCTTGCGGCAATAAAACCAGAACGCTTCCCGGCAATCTTGCCGGCGAGGAAGAAAAATTAAAAGAAGTTGCAGAAAATAAACGTCTTTTCTATGTCGGCTGTACCCGTGCGGAAAACCACCTGGTCATTTCAGGCGGGAAACCGTCAAAAGACCCTGATACCATGTTTGAGAGTTCCAACTGGATGGGATGGCTTCATGCCGCGCTGGACATCTCACCCGATGGAGATATGGAATCGGAATGCCCCGAGGAACTGTTCATTTACAGGCGCATTTCTGAGCCGGAGACGCCTTCTCATGACTTGCCGAGCGAGCGCTGGGAAAATATACTGGAAAGATCAGAAGATACTGTGCCTGCAAAAGTTCCGGAAATTACGAGCCTTATCGCTCCTATCGCTGATATTCCGCATACGAGTAAACCCGAACATCTCAGCCCGACACAGGTCATGGATTACAGCGAGTGTCCCGCCCTTTACCTTTTCAGGCATGTATACGGTTTAAAGGGAACATATTCTGGCAAAAGCGGCGGCGGGTATGGCGAACAGTATGGCTCGTTTGCCCATAGTGTTTTAGAAAAATTCAAAGTTCAAGATTTAAAATTCAAGAATATTGATTCTCTTGCCATGAACCACGGACAGAAAACCACGGATAACCATGATCAACTATCCCTTTTGGATGAAATTGCAGGCAAGGATATACCCGATGAATGGAAGAGGAAGCTGAAAGAAGAACTCCTCAGCTTTATCAATTCTCCACTGTATCGTGAAATCAGTTGTGCCGACGAGATACGCCGCGAGGAGCCTTTCGCGTTTGTGCATGATGATGTTCTCATACGCGGCGCGATGGATTTACTGTACAGAAAGGGAGAAGACATCACCATTGTCGATTACAAAACCGATTCGATTGACGCCGGTGATATTGCTGCTGCATCAGGACGTTACAGGCTTCAGCTCGGCATTTACGGTATCGCCGTTAACAGGGCGGAATACCGGATACCGTCGAAAATGATCATTCACTTTCTGACACCCGGCGTTTCACACACAATAAATTGCACAGGTGAATTTCTCGAAGACATTTCATCCGCTATTTCGCAGGTAATCGAATCAATGACAGCGGGGAATTTCTCACCTAAAGAAAATGAGAGATGTGAGAGATGTTCTTTCGCGGAATTGTGCGGCAGGTGATGCCACTGTCGGTATTCAGCGGGCAAACACATAGAGAAAAGGGTTTGATGAATCAAACCCCTACAGCGAAAATCCGGCTGATTCGTGTCATCCCGGTCAATTATTATTTTATACATAATTCGGTTTAACGGATTGTTAATATTTTCTTTATTTTTTTCTGTAAAAAATTTTTATGAATTAATCGGGCTACATTCCTGTTTGTGTCTATTTGCCTGTTTTAATATATTTACCCCTTCTGCCTTGTGCCTTATCCCATTTGCCTTTTATCCTTTTTCCATTTGCCTTTTATCCTTTTTCCATTTCCGAAAGCAGATTCCAGCCGATTAGTAGATGACGCGGCAGGTGGAAACAGCATTTCCAGTTGGAGCCCTTGACAGGAAGCGCGACTCTGCCGTCACGGTGAAAATAGCCGATCCATTCGCCGTGCTCTTTATCGGGAAAAAGGCCGAACGTATAATCATGGACACGGTCGTACCATTCCTCGAAGACTGCGCCGCCCTTGAGCTTGATAGCGTAGAGAAGGGCGATGAGCGCCTCGTTGTGGCACCACCAGAGTTTCATATCTGATTCAAGCGGCAGGGGCGGCTTGCCCTCGCTGTCCATGAAATAGGTGATACCGCCATACTCTTTGTCCCAGCCGAATTCAAGTTCCCAGAGTAAAAGATCGCACGCCCTGTCGATAAGCGTCCGGTCATTGCGCGCCATGCCTTCCTGGATGATGAA
>JABHYP010000201.1 GCA_018656855.1 Candidatus Latescibacterota bacterium
ACAAACGGTACAGTCGAGCTTCAGGAAACCCGCGGCGATACTTATGCTCATACAACCAATGGCAATGTGATTGTCGATTCTTCCGAGGGATATATTAAAGCCAAGACAACTAATGGAAATATCACCATAAACGGGGAAACGACAGTCCGGGAAGCCAGTACTACCAACGGCAGTATTTCAGCATCGCTTTCGGCACAGGGGACTCAGGATACTAAAATCTCCACAACTAACGGTTCGGTAAAATTGTATCTGTATCCAGATATGGATGCCGATATTGAGTTGAAAACCATCAATGGGAAAATATCCGCTGAAGGGATCAGTTTGACGCTTGATACCATGTCAAAAAATCATCTTATCGCCACAATCGGCTCCGGAGGACGCAAAATTTTGGCAAAAACTGTCAACGGGAGTATTCGCCTGAACAAGAAATAATATTAAAACGAATAACCACATGCAAATTTTGAGTTATAAAATTGAAACTTATTAACGTAAAAGGACTATTCAAGGAGGTATTAATCATGAAAAGGAAACTGACGATCTATCTTTCAGCTATTCTTATTCCATTTACTTTTCTATTATCCGAAGCTTTTTCTGATGCCCGGGAAGAATTTCACCGAACGTATAATGTTAAGTCAGGAACAGAAGTTGAATTTGCGAATAGAAACGGAAAAGTAGACATCCGTTCGTGGGATAAGGACTATGTCGATGTCTATGCACTGAAACGGACGAAAAGAAATCAGGATGAACTCGATCTGGTGACGATAGAAGTAAACAATAATGGTGTTCTGGAAATAAAGACGGTTTTTGAAAAATATCCTGAAAAAGATACTTTTTTCAAACGTTTATTTGGCTGGAGGCATCAAACCTCACCAGAAGTAACAGTTGATTATACAATTAAACTTCCCACAACAGTTTTACTTAGTAAAGCCTTGATACGTAACGGCTCTATCGAGATCGATGGAACACGTGGAGATACAATTGTTCGTTCGAGAAACGGTTCGATTATAATAAACAATGTAGATCAATGTATTGAAGCGGAAGCAAGGAACGGGAATATTTCCATCACCAGCGGAACTGTGATCGGGAAAGTTAAGACCAGAAATGGAAACATTACTATCAACAATGGAACAGGGATGGAGAACGTCCAGACCAGAAATGGAAGTATTGAAGTATCTCTTTTGGATAAAAGATTTGGCAATACATGTTTTTCCACAAGGAACGGATCTGTAGTTCTTTATCTATCACCCGACATGAATGCAGGAATTGAACTTCAAACACGTGATGGAAAAATAACAACCGAAGGTATTTCTCTTATGCTTGACAAAATAACAAAAAAACATATTGTCGGTACACTCGGTTCCGGAGGAAATGCAATTTCCGTGAAAACCCGCAATGGAAGGATAAGTTTGAGGCAGGATTAAATTCGAGATTATAATGGTTTTATCCTTTAAACGGTAATCATTATGAATATTGTGCTTCTTAGTAATGTATAAAGAATAGCTCGTATCTTTACGGGTGAGAATCAGGTGCGGTTCCTTAGTTTGTCAAGCTTATTCATCTTTTACTTGAAGAGTTGATGATTTATATTTAAAAGTTATTATAATATTTATTAATCAATTATAACCAGACACTTGGATTATCCTATGGTAACATCCGGGAAATCAGCGCTGAAAGAATTGATACAAAAAAAAGATTACGACCAACTGGATATACGGGAAACAATTATACAGGTAAACTATACTTATTAATACTATAAATAATTGAAAGTAAAGCCAAAGTGAACAGTACTTTTCTATATATTATCACTCAACTTTCACGAGGAGTTCATTGATGAATCACATGAGAGGATATTTCATCACATTATTGCTTGTCATCATTTTTTCCAATATTACTTATTGTTTAGCTGAAGAACAGTCGATTGAACTTTCGTTACAGGATTGTATCGACCGTGCTCTGAAAGAAAATTTAAACTTGAAATCATCTTACCTCGGATTGCGTGCCGAGGATTTTTCCATTATCCAGGCCGAATCCCAATTCGACCCGTTCCTATCGCTGAGCATGAATCGGAGACAGTCTGAGACACCTACATACCTTGATTACTACAACGTAAAAAGCATCGAGAGCAAAATATCACAGTTGGATTTAACTTTGAGCCAGACTCTTTCGACAGGAGCAAACTGGGGATTTGGCTTTTATAATACTCTATCTGAAAGTAATATCGAAACGGCAAAGAACTATTCGAGCAACTTGGGTATCAGTGTAAGCCAGCCTTTGTTGAAAGGATTTGGGAAAAAAATCAACCGGTCGAATATTTTTATCGCCCGTCTTACAAAAGAATCTACCCTTTACGATTTAGAAAATAATGCCATAACGCTTGTCAACGAAGTACAGAAAGCCTACTGGAATCTCGCCTATGCTCTTGAATCTCTCAAAGTAAGGGAATTATCCATCGACCAGGCGGACAGCCTTCTCGCTTATAACAGGAAGGGTCTGGAATTAGGAGTTCTCACTGAATCGGATGTTCTTGAGGCTGAGAGCACGCTTCTGTCACGACAACAGGATGTCCTGTTTCAAAAAGGGCAGATAAGGGCTGCCGAAGATGTTCTGATAAGGCTTCTTAACCTCATATCCGGGGAGGGCTGGCGCTTGAAAATTGTTCCTACTGATATTGCGTCGGTTACTGATATTGATATTGATCCCGAGGACGCATTTAGAAACGCTGTTAAACTGCGTCCGGAGTATAAAATTATTCTGAAAAATCTTGAACAATACGATATTTATCAGGCGCTGGCAAAAAACAACATGTCCCCTAGCCTTGACCTTACCGCCCGCTACAATATTAACGGATCTGGAAAAAATTACAGCAAGGACCTTCGAGATATGGGTGGTTTCGACCAGTACGGGTGGAATCTTGGACTGCTTTTCAGCTATCCCCTGAAAAATCGGAATGCAAAAGCTGATTATGAGAAAAGACAGATTGACATAAAAAGAGCGAATCTGGCACTCGAGGATATTGAAAGCATGTTCATGGCTGAAATAAGGACCGGCATACGTAACGTAGAGATATCCCGTGAAATGATCAATGTTGCAAAACTCTCAGTGGAAGTGAACGAACTCAGGCTCAAAAAAGAGGAGGAGCGGTTTCGCAACCAATTGTCTACAAGCTATTTCGTTCTCCAGTTTCAGACAGACCTTGTGGATTCTCGAAACCGGTACAATAAAACGATTATAGATTATATCATAGCTGTTGCGGAACTGAGGAAAGCCCGTGGAACACTTTTAAGGGACTTTGATATTTCAATAATTCCTATTGTAAATTAAAAAAACTGTCAGGAGGGAATGTAGTGGATAAAGTGAAGAAAAAAAGGAAAAAAGGCCGCTGGAAAAAGATTGTTGCCGGCCTTGTAATTGTCATTGTTATCGCGATTCTAATAGGGAAAAATTTTACCGGTAACGGAAAGAAAAAAGAAATCAAGACAGTGAAAGTGAAGATCGGCGATGTTGTTAACAAGCTGACAGAAACCGGCAACATTGAGCTTTTAAGGACTGTGGAGGTAAAATCAAAGATTGCCGGCACGATTGAGGATATACTTGTCAAGGAGGGTGAAGAGGTCAAGGAGGGGCAGGAGCTTTGTATAATAGATCCGGATCCCACGCAGACACTTCTTCTTTTCCAGAAGCGTTCCGCTGTCGACAGAACCCGTATCAATAATGAACAGGCAAAGAAAGAGCTGGAAAGAAAACGTGAACTGGCTAAAACTGCGCTTATCAGTACGAAAGATGTTGAGGACGCCGAGAACAGTTATCTCATTTCACAGAACGCTTACAGCCTTGCGAAACAGGAACTTGAGATAATGGAGCGTGAAATCGAAACAACCGGGGCCGGTTCGGATGAGAGAATTGTGAGTTCCAAGGTCCGTGCTCCCTATAACGGGTATATAACCCAGCGCTATGTTGAAGAAGGAGATGTGGTAACCTCCGGAATGAGCTCAGTCATTGCCGGGACGAATCTCTTTCAGATAGGCGACCCCTCTACTAAGATCATCAAGGCAAATATAAGCGAGGTGGATATCGGTGTAGTATTTATCGGTGCGGAAGTTAATATCATGCTCGATGCATACCCGGACACCTCTTTCGCCGGAGTAATACGTCACATCTCCCCGGTAGGCGCTCTTGTGCAGGGTAGGAATGTTGTAACTTTCAAAACCGAGGTTGAGATCATCGACAAGGACCAGCGTCTCAGACCGGGAATGAGCTGTGATGTGGATGTGATTATCTCCGAAGCTGACAGTGTGCGTTACCTCCCTATTGAATCCGTTTATGAGAAGAAAGAAGGTTCAAAGGAAGAAGAAAACGAAACTGTCACTCTCATAGTATATGTAAAACATAAAAAGGAAGAAAATCCATCGAAAAAGAAAGAAAAGAAACTTGCCTTTTTCAGGAAAAAAACCGATCCTCTCGATGATTTTACCGAAAGAGAGGTTGAAGTAGGAATAAGATCCGAAAATCGGTTCCAGATTATTACCGAAATGGACACGACAACTGCAGTTACTCTTGATGCCGAAAAGTTATTCAAGGATCTTGAGAAGCGTAAAAAAGCCAAAGAAGAAAAAGAAGACAAAAAGGAAGACGAAAAAAGTGTCGAGGTAACAATGTAAAGGCGAAGATAACGATCAGGACGATTCTCAGAAATGATGATAAACAGTTTATTTAAGGATAATTTATGTTAAACCTTCTTGAACCAATCAGGATGGGTGTTAACCAGATACGTGTTCACAAACTGCGTTCGACACTCTCCATCCTCGGAATTCTCATCAGCGTAGGGAGCGTGATAGGAATAGTATCCATGGGCGATGGGCTTCGGTTGACAGTGACAAAGCAGTTCGATCAGATGGGCGGTTCAAGCACTATATGGGTGAGTCCTCCCCGGCAACGGTATCGCAAAGGAAACCGCTGGGTACGGCGTGACTGGGAGGAACATCTTACCAACAGGGATTTAGAGTATTTTCAGAAAGAACTTGAAAATGTAAAATATATCGTTCCGGTGATCTCTTTAAGCCTGAATGTACAGTATCGCAAAGCTTCTTCCAATGCCAGAATCAGAGCATCAAACGAGCATTACATTAATACACAGAATTGGGAAGTAGAGAAAGGCAGG
>JABHYP010000202.1 GCA_018656855.1 Candidatus Latescibacterota bacterium
CGGTATCAAACTCAAGGAAGAAGTGAAGTTTTACGATCCCGGCAACCTGTACGAATATATTAACGGGCAGGCGGTATTTTATCTGAGCTACAAATTTATAAAGCTCGAACACGGTTTCTATGAAAGAGACGGAGCGACGTTTTATGTGGATGTTTATGAACTCGGTTCGCAACTGTCAGCCCTTGGAGCGTACCGCCAGCAGAAAGAGCAGGATGCCGCCGATCTCGGAATAGGCTGCGAGGGAGCGATTGTCGAATACCTTACAGTATTACATAAAGGGAAGTTTTACGTAGAGATTATCCCAATGGACAGCGGCGATGATGACGAGAAAGCTATGAGATTAATCGCCGGTCATGTTGCAAAACTCATTCCGGGAAGCGAAGAACTCCCGCCGGAGGTGGGATTGTTCCCGAAAGATGGAATTATCGACGGCTCGGAACGTTATGTAGACGAGAGTCTTATCAGTTATTCTTTTATGGGCAGGGGATTGTCGGCGCGGTATGAATCCGGGATTGAAAAGAAACTGAGGTTGTTCATTGCAATGACGGATGATGAATCAAAGGCAAAGGAAATATTTGAATCATATAAAAAGAAATTAGAAAACTCCTCTCCGGTAAAAATAGGTTCTAAAGGCGGTTTTAAAGGGAAAGAACCCTATCGTGGAATAACGATCATATCATCATGGAAAAACTTTGTTTTCGGCTGCCTCGATGTCGAAGACGAGCCAAAAGCCATTGATTTATTAACCAAAGCTCAAATCAATATCAATAAATTCGGGCAATAGAATAATGCAAATCCGGGAAGTGTAGATGTTTCGGACATCTCCCGGTACTCCATATATCACATCAGATATGGCGATCTGGAAAAGGCGCGGAAGCATTTTTCCGCTCTTCCTGTTCACGCCAGGATTAAGGCTGCAAGCAACCTCAACGTTTACAAGAAGGCGTGTCCTTACGGTCTCAAAACAGCAAGTATGCTCAAAGCTGCTAAAAAACGGCTTGCATGATACGAATAAATTTGTTGTATTTACCAAATAGAGCAGAAATTAATGAAGTGATAGTTTGAATTAAGCAAACGAAAAGAAAGCTTATCAACCACATTCTGCAGAAGGGTATACAATGAAAAAAAGCGCTAATAAGGTCGAGAATAATAACTCTAGCGGCAGTAAAGATTCCATTTCCCGCAGACACTTTATAAAGAACGCATCGGCCACAGCAGCAGCCGGAACCGCAGGTCTTGCCGGCTTCGGCAGCATGGGCTGCCAGAAAAAATTGAAGACTGTGAAACTGCGGCGTACCGATATGAAGGTTTCGAAGTTTCTCGGCGACCGAATGGCTGACCGGAAATTGTACGAGCTTGCACTTGCTTCAGGCGTTAATTACTGGCACAAATTCGGACACTGGGCAGACCCTGCGCCTTACGACCGGTTCAGAAAACTCGACCGCGATTCAATCTTTGTTGATACAACTGTCGGCAGCCTCGAAAAAGATAAAGCCATTGAAATATTTGAGAGAGCTCTTGAAAAAACCGGTTTTAAAATGATAGATGGTTTCAAAATCCATTCACAGTACAAAAGCGCCGAAGATATAAAAACAAAGATGGGAGCGATTCAGGCTTTCGAACAGCTAAAAAAACAGGGCAAAACACGTTATCTCATGATGTCCCAGCACGTAAACACAACCGAGGTTTTTGAGGCGGCTATAGAAAGCGAGATGTTCGATGTTATTCAGATACCTGTGAATCCTACCGTACCTAAGGATTATTTTACCAAAGATAAATTCCCGCGCAAAGCTACACAGGATGAATACTTGGGTCTCATAAAGAAAGCCTCGGACAAGGGAATCGGCATCACTGCCATGAAGGTGTTTCTATACGGCGCGAAAAACTGGGCGGAAGTACCCGATCTGAAGGAACGGGTAAGCAAATACCTCCCCGACAACCAGAGTATCGCCACCGCGCTTATTCACTGGGCGCTCAATGTGCCGGGTGTACAGGCTTACGGAAGCATGCTTTATACATTTGACGAACTTATAGAAAATCTTGAAGCAGTTGGCGGCGAACTAACAGATGATGAAGACCGGGGGCTTAAAAAATTCTCTGAAGCAATGAACGATCATTACTGCCGCATGTGCGGTGCCTGTGAACGTGCGAATCCGGGAGGCGTAGCTGTTTCTGATATACTCAGGTTCTCGGGATATTACACCGGTTTCGGCGAAAGCGAGACGGCAAAGGCATTTTATGCCGAACTTCCGAAATCGAAAAGGGTTGATGCAGCAAAAGACCTTGGACATTACGAAAAAGCTTGCCCGTACGGACTGCCTCTCACGAAGATGCTCAGGAAAGCTCACATACAGCTTACATAGCGCAGTAATCAAATAATAAAAAAGGTAGATAAAATGAGAAAGGGATTCTGTCAGCAGAATCCCTTTTTTAAATAAATCGAATTCCCCTATCCCTTCTCGCAGATTTCGCGGATAAGTTTGCGATAATAACAGAAATTGTCGAAAGTTACTTCCGGCGGCGCTTCATGATCTAATTTTGGTATGTATCCGCCGGTTTCAAGCATTTGAGGAACTTTGGATTTAACCTCCTGTTCAATATCCTTTTTTGAACCGAACAGTTTTTTCTTATCTATACCGCCCCAGATAACAAAATCTCTACCGTACACTTTCCTAACTTCGAGGATGTCCATTCCTGCCTGTGCCTCAAACGGATACATCCCGTGTATCCCGAGTTCGATAAAAAGAGGGATGAGTTCACTCACATCCCCGTCGGAATCAACCACGAAAAAAGGTACATTGTGCTTCCGGAAATGGTCAAGCACCCGGCGGTAAGGCTCCATCATGAAAGTCCGAAAAAAATCGGGAGAGATCAGCGAACCTCCGCGATACGCCATATCCTCAAAGAAATGTATGCAGTCGGGCGACACATCACGGAGTAACGGCGCTGTGAGCTTAATGATAAAATCAGCATAATAATCCATCATCTCATGTATCCAGCCGGGGTCGTCATAGAATCCCATCAAAAGTTTCTCTGGACCAACCCATTCTCTCAGAGGCCCGAAAAAACCAATCGTGCGCGCATTTCCCAGATACACAGGAAAATCCCTGTCACTGAGTTCCTTAATCCTGATATCCCACGCATGCGGATACCGCGCGGCGGACAGTGGATCGAGATGTTTTTTAAACTCCCGGAAGCTCTTGCGGTCTGACACGGGGAAACCGTAAAAGTAAGGGATACACCGGCTACCCTTCGCAAGTTTTACCTGTACGCCCCTCCAGTCGGTTTTGATTATATGGTCTGGTGTATCCTCTATTACTTCCTCACTGAAAACGGGATGGATGTCGGATTCAATACCAACATCCTCGTAACGGTCAAAACCGAAGTATATCCTGTAATCGGCATGCTTGGGATAGCCTTCCGTGTACCAGCAGTCAAATGTTTCCGGCCAGCAGGTCATCTCATGGTACGGGGGGCGATCCGGATTGCCGAATTTCATTGTTTCATGAAATCGTTCTTTTTCTGTCATGGTGTTCCTTCCAATTGTTATTTAGCAGTATTATAGGCAACTGTGTAATATCTCGTTTTCACCAATACGAGTTTATTACGTTATTCAGCAGTCGAATATAATATTTCAGCCGGCCGGTACTCCTTTGGAAATTGTAAGTACTCTCGATATTTTCACTCAACAGGCATTAAGATATTTTTAAATATGAATTCATTATTGTCAATATTAGACGAGGAATTCATATTTTCATCAGCAATTTACACACCGGCTACTCCTTTTTTCAAAACCATTCCCGGAAGCGTTCCTGTGTGTTCCCCTTCTTTTATTACCATACGGCCGTTGACTATCACATATTCTATTCCGACAGGATATTGATGAGGATTGAGCCAATCTGACCTGTCATTCACACTGTCAGGATCAAAAACAACCAGGTCTGCAAAGTAACCTTCTTTCACCTGCCCGCGGCCGGTTAATCCGAATTTTCCGGCAGGAACCGAGGTCATTTTCCGAATCGCCTGCGGGAGCGTAAGAACTTTGTCCTCACGGACGAATTTACCGAGAACACGCGTAAATGTTCCGTAGTTTCGCAGATGGGGTTTCCCTTTTCTCAGTGCGCCATAGGGCGCCAACGCAGAACCGTCCGAACCGGGAACAACGAGAGGATGAGCCAGAATCTTCTTTAGATTTTCCTCGCTCATAGAAAAATTAATCATCGAAACCTGATTTTCCTCTTCAATCAAAAGATCCCGCATGAAATCGTACGGTGATTTGCCCGATTCCGATGCTCCCTGACCGATGTTTTTGCCTTCCAGGTGTTTATTTTTTTCAGTTATAACAGAGCTTATTACAACATTTTCCCAGGAAGTCACCTTTTTCTCTATCTCTTGCACATGCTCCCGAATCTTTCTGTCAAGCGATTTATCCTTCAGCCTTGCCATAAAACCATCGGTTGAACCCTCCTGAGCCCAGCGGGGGAAAAAAGAACCGAGAGAAGTTGAACTAGCATGATAAGGGTATCTATCTGCGAGAATTGAAATTCCCTCATTTTTTGCCTGTGTTATCCTTGATAGAACTGTGTTAATTTTTGAAAAGTTTCGCGAATACTGGGCTTTTAGATGTGCTATTTCAAGGCTGACACCCGTTTTCTCCGAAATTGAAATAACCTCTTCAACAGACTCGACAACATGATCGCCCTCATCCCTGATATGTGAGGCATGAACGCCGTTCAAGGCAGCTACTTCGCGGCACAGCTCGGTAATTTCATCCGTTTCAGCATAACTGCCTGGCGCATAATACAATCCGGTCGACAGGCCAACCGCACCTGCATCCATACTATCTCTGACCGCTTTTTTCATGAGCGTCAATTCATTTTTATCGGGCTTACGGTCTTCAAAACCGACAATCGATTCCCTCACTGTGCCATGACCGACATGTGTTGCAAAATTTAGAGCCATTCCCGTTTCTTCGAGTCTGCTGAAAAAACCGGATATATCCTTCCATGTAATCTCAAATCCATATTCTTTTTTAATACGCTCCTTATTATCCTCGAATTGCGACTCGGAAAAAGGAAAATATGATAAACCGCAGTTTCCTCCGATTTCAGTTGTAACTCCCTGCCTGATTTTGCTTTCCGCTTTCGGATTAATCATTAACAGATAGTCCGTGTGCGAATGAGGATCAATAAATCCGGGTGCTACTGCAAGGCCTCCCGCATCGATAACTTCTGCCGCCTTTGCTTTATTCAAATTATTTCCTACCGCCGCTATTCTGTCTCCTAGAATGGCAACATCGAGTTCCTTTCCTTCATCTCCCAAACCGTCAAACACAATACCGTTTGAAATAATACAATCATACTCCTTCTGAGTCGAACATCCTTTAATAACTAATCCTCCCTCAGCCAGCCCGATTAGTACACCGGCCTGCGATGCTTTTTTCATGAACTGCCTTCTAGTTGTTTTGTTATTCATGCTCATTTACCTTCTTTCTTTTTTAACTTATTCCAAATATAAGGATTTACATAATATTCAAAAAGAAACATTTAACCCGAATTATTCATAAAAAATAATTAATTTTTTCATTGATGAGAACAGAAATAATCAGCCACGGATGAACACGGATAAACTCAGATAAATACCATGGTAATCTCCCCTTGAAAAGCCCCGTTCGAGCAAGTGTTTTTCGGAAAAGAATTTCAGCATGTCTGAACACGCTGAAAGCGTGTGAGTTCTGAAATTCCCGAAAAATGTGCCGTGAGAATGGATAAAGGCTTTTCATGGGGCGCCTTTTCTTTTGTTTCTTTGCTTTGGGCGAACAAAGACACGAAGCGTAGCGGAGAGCCGCGCAGCGCAAAGAAGAATTAAAAAAAGAATATTACCCATTAAAAATTCCAAATCGGGATATGTCCTGAAAAAATACTTGTTAATCCAGATACTTTGCACGATCGAATCTTATTATAAATAAATTTATGAATTAATCGGGTTAACTATTTTTCTAATTGTTTGCGTTTTAAATAGTTAACAAGTGTCTGCATATTTCTTTGAAAGACCTGAACCTCGATTCCCCGGACTGTTCTCCAGGGAGTTTTGAAAACATCGCCGAAATAGTTTTGCGGCACCTGGAATTCAGTTATCCAGGCTCCCCGTTCATCCAGGTTTGAAATGATTTCAGCGACTTCATCCGGTTCAACAGCAGGAATATTCAAACTAGCTTTTCTACCGGCTTCATATTCCACCTTTGCGTCCTCGGGTGAAAGCGATTTTACACGTTCGTACTCATCCCTGATACCCCGAACCTGTAAAACATAAGGTGGGCCGTAGGGATACAGATTGTTCATATCATAGTCATGCCAGTAACGTTCATCCTCAACGCATGTACCCTCGCGATGAGTGTAAAACGGCCTGTTTGTCCCCGGCTCGTAATAGTATGCGTGAGTATAGTTTATTGCGGGATCGGTGTTTATGACAGCGTTTTCCAACCAGTCGAGAGCGCCGGGGATCGGCTTGAGGTATTTTCTGTTGCCGGTTATCATGTAAAACGTTTCGAGATCACTTATTGTCCTTGCTGTCAGGCCGGATGATAGCGCGGGAGGCTCGTACGAACGGCCCCAAGCGGGCTTTAAATCCATATCATACTGGTCAGCCCAGCCTGCCTGCGGTTCCGGCAATTGCGATATGATATAAAAATCCATCCCCCTCAACGCCGCTTTTCTGTATTCTTCGTTGCCGAGTTTATTTCGGGCTTCGAGAAGGATCATTATGTTGTTCTTTATAACTCCATCATTAAACGTATAACATGAAGTGTAATCGGGGTGCCCTCCGTGCATATGCTCATCCATCAGCGGATAACGCTGCGGCCAGGCGCCATTGGGATACTGCGACTCAAGAATAAAATCCAGCGCCCTGATAAGCGGTGCCCTGTATCGCGGATCAAGTGTAACCATGTACAGTTCAAGAAGATATTTCGCCGGCGCAGTAGTTGCATCATCATCGAAGGTACAGTTACCGTAATAATGCAGATATTCCTCCCATCCCCAGCATTTAGAAGCAAATTCCTCATACCATTTACGGATTCCCTGCATGTCGAAATCGATGAGATAATGCCAGCCGCCTGCGGGATGTTGCCCCCATATCAGCGCATTTGCAGCTCTCCGGGCATACTCGATATAATCACTGTCGCCGGTAGTTTTATAGGCTTCGAGGAAAATCATACCAACCGTTGTTGTGCCGGGAGGCTGTACCATGATCTGTGACGGGAGCGCCTGAATTTCACCCCATTTCTCGGTAAGATCGGCTGAATACCGGCTTACATATCCCCCGCGGTTTGATACGGTGTTCGCCATGAAATCGGAGGCTTTTTTCATCGCTGTAAGAACTTCTCTCGCAGCAGGCTCCGCCGATAAATTCCGGGGATAAAGAAGAAGAATACAGCAAATAACCGCAAAAGATAATACACTTCGATTGAAATTCCTCATAAAAATGCTTCTCTTAAATTGATGTAAGCGCAAGGCATACAACATATTCTATGAAATATGACAACGGACAACGGACTATTCTGGAATCTGGAATCTGGAATTTATTTTACGGCTACCTGTACTTTGCATCCTGTTTAGTAATTTTTTTACTGATAAGCGGTTTTGCTTCGTCAAAGAAGGGTTGCGCAAATTCGGTTGTCCAGGTTCTGTCCTCAAAATTCTCTCTACTAATTAATAGCTTGATAAATCCGTTAAAAAATTCATTAAAATAACTTCCATAAATATGATACGAATCCGACTGGTCAATTAACCTTCCCAGTTCAATTTTCTCGCCACGCAGTTCGGATATTCTTTCAGACAGCTTCTTTCCCAGATCAATGAATGCAAAATCGTTCATGAATGCAGCCTTGTATGCGTCTCTGCTCCTGAATCTCATATTAAGGTTCAGATAAGCTGTGCCTTTGTCATCACGCATTATCCTTCCCCACAGTGACTGCCAGCAGGCAGGATCATAAGCTACTGAGTCTGTCCACGGCTGCCAGGAGATCATTTGAGCCCTTCTCGTTATCGGAGCTTTCGCAAGCGCCTGCGCCATGTTTTCGAACTGGTTTACCGATTCCTGCAAACCGGGGACCTTGTAATCGAACATTCTTTCATTATATGTATATTCCCATCTTTTATCATCAGGATTGTCAGGATTTCTTACCCAGTGGTTCTTTATTCCATCGACAACTTCCTCTCTGTACTCCTCAAGGTCTTCAAGACCTCCCGGAAAAGATCTATGAATCATCGGTTCCGATAACGGCTCTTCAATTACCATCATCATAGTGCTGTCACTGCTCGGCGGATCGCCTTCCCTGTCATACTGTGTTTCGAGAAGCGCGCCAAAGGCGATAAGAGCAATCAGTGAATTTTCCCAGGCTTCGGGCAGGCATTTGCCTTTTGCAAACAACACTGGTATCTGTCCGTTTCCGCCGGGCAGGAGTAATCCTATATGCTGCGTATTAACCTTACTCTCCGCAAGTTCGATTATCCTGTTTAACTGATCCCCACCTTCCGGGAATAATCTGGTAAGTTCCTCTCGATGTCGCCGATATTCCGGCACTGTATGTTCCATTTTTTCTCCTTATTTAATTGAATCATTATCTTCTTACTGAATATTACTATTCGGATTAATTCATAAATTTTTTTGTTCTCGCAAAGCCGCTAAGACGCAAAGAATTTAAATTATAATTTTTCAAATAATTAGCGGGCAAGCTCACTTATTTGAAAATATTATTAAACTTATTTATCAAAAAAAAACTTTGCGCCTTTGCGTCTCCGCGAGAGATAATTTTTTGTGAATAATTATCAACCCACAAAAAGCTCAACAAGCCCCAGAACTGCTGTGTAAGAGATGACACACGCAAAAATAAACGCTGTGATCATTCCCAGATTAAGCAATATTCCCGCCTTGTGTTCACCCATATTTTTCTTGCTGTTCACTAAGAAAAAAATTGCCGCAATAACCAGAGGAAGTACAAAAACCATCGACACCTGTGTTGCAATCTGCGCAATTATGGGATTGGTGCCGAGAATCGGGACAATAAGCCCGAACAAGCATGTCACGCCGGCAATAATCCGGAAATCCGCAGACTTCGTATCCAGCCCCCCGGTCCGAAAATCAGAGACAAGCAGCGACGGGAACATCATTATCGGGAATACCGACGATAGAGCGGCGCTGAGCGTCCCGACAAGGAAAATAGCTGTTGCGTAC
>JABHYP010000009.1 GCA_018656855.1 Candidatus Latescibacterota bacterium
AGTGTCGTCAAGTGTTTCCAGTTAGTGTTCTCATGTATTGAAGAGGGACAATTATATATTATGTAATCGATAAAGTACTTGACAAATAAGTTTTTTTCGATAAATTTAACATATAAACCATAACCTCAAATGTTAAGGAGTCCAATGAATAAGATTACTTATGGTCGAATCCGCATGAGGATCATGCAGGTGCTCTGGGGAAAAAAGAAGGCTAATGCCCAGGAGATAACGAGAGCCATTAACGAGCTTGAACCGATTGCCCACAGCACCGTTCAGACACATCTGCGGGCGCTCGAGGATAAAGGTGCTTTAGCACATAGTGTTGATGATCGCACCTTTGTATATTTTCCCCTGGTTGAGAAAGAAAAGGTAATGAAATCAAAAACAATGGATTTTATCGAAGTCCTGTTCTCCGGTTCAGCTGAATCGCTGGTTTCCTACCTTGCCAATAACAAATACATCACTCGTGAAGAAATGAAAAAAGCGATTCAGCTTTTTGATAAAGAGGAGAAGTAATTTTGTTGGAAAACTCACTTGCCGGGTGGTTACTTAGCCTTACTAACCTTGCAGTGATCACCGGCGCTGAGATTTATATCCGGTCTACAATCATTATTACGATGGGATTATGTGCTTCGTATGCGTTAAGGAATAAAGGCGCAGCTGTTCAATCTGTGATACTCCGTTTTTTCCTTGTTGCGGTTTTACTTTCCCCTATTCTGTCATTTTTTATTGATTTCACCGATGTGCCCGGTTTAAGATGTAAAATTCCTGTCGTGTCTTTTAACCATTTGACACTTCCCGGCGTTTCTTTGAAAAACGATTACAACACTTCCAAAGAAACGACAATCCCTTTTTCCATACAAACGCGTCCTCAAAAATCTTTTGCATTTGAGGGTAATGTTGCTGCACAGTATTCCCCGAATGAAAACCGTACGGGCAACATCAACAAGCCACCCATTCATCCTGTGAAAATAGAAAATATTCCTGATGATTCTCATAACTTCGTTATAAGCCCAATGCCCGGTAATATTGCCGGTGAAGTAGTAATAAAGTCAAACAGCCCCCGTGTTATTTCTTTGAACAGCACGGCAACTGTTACTAAGTCTCAAAACTGGCTGGCAGTTATTTGCACAATTTTAATCCTCTTATGGATAGTTTTTTCACTGTTCTTTTTTCTTAAATTAATTGCAGCTAACCTTTATATTCTGTATATCCGACATTCAGCGTTTGAAGCCAAATCATCCTTTGTGGATACATGCAATAGCATAGCACGAAAGTTAGTAGTAAAAGCTCCTTCTGTTCTGCAGAGCCATTCAATACAAAGTCCCATTCAAGCCGGTTTTTTTAACCCATTTATTCTTCTGCCGCTTGGTGGACATGAGAGTTCCCTTGCAGTAGGTGAGATTTTTTTACATGAGCTTTCACATCTAAAAAGACGTGACTATATCTGGAATCAATTGAGGCAAATTGGGACGATTGTATTACCGTTCCAACCTCTTATGTGGATTCTCTCGCATTGGATTGAAGAGACAGCCGATTATGCATGCGATGACTGTGTGATGAAGTATACCGGGAGTCATCGATCCTACGCCGCAAGCTTGCTTGCCTTTTCTCAACACTTCCAGCCGGTAAAACAGGAGCTGGCAGCAGGTGTTGGTTTTATCTCTTTTAAATCACCCTTGCGGAGGCGGATTATTCGCATTCTCGATAAATCGCATACACTGTCCATTGAAGTGGGCGGACGGTTTATACTGTGCCTTTCATTTCTCTGTTTTATTGTAACATGCATATCGGGACTTGTCGGTTTTCAAGGAACAAATATTGTCACAAACAGTATTGCCTCTGAAATAATACCCGCTGAAGAAACTGCTTATAACAATCCTGACGAATTACCCATGACAGAATTTCATCCTCAATTCCCTCCGGAAACCGATAAACTCAAGAAGAACCGTACGCTGGCAAAGAGAACTGAAAATGAGAATGCTTTTCAGCCTGATACAGGGAAAGATAAAAATAAATATGCCGCCATACCAGGTACAACGACTCCACTCTCTAATATTGAGCGTACATCCTCAGAAGTGAAACAATTGACTGATATTGCGGGCGACAAGAATCATTCTGATAGTTTTGCCACTCATTCCTCTTTAAATAATGAAGCTGCTCAATCCGGAAAAAGCGAACTAAAGCCTGGTGAAGATAATCCCTCAGATCCCTCAGAAGAGACGCACACTGACATAACATCGTATGCCGATATGGATTTAACAGAATCTTCTGATCCGGAAGAGATTTCCGAAAATTTTACCATTACTTCCGAACATGAAGAAAAGGCTGCTTTTCCTTCTGTAACCGATACAGGTGAAGCTTTAAATGAAGGTATGGGTGAAACCGGTTTTTTTGCTGATGCTTCGGGCAGTGGAATGTTGGATATCAGTAATTATGGTGCCGAAATACCCATTATACGGGAAGACAAAATTAAAATACCTTTTCCAAAACAAATGCATTTGACAGCTGACCGTCTTTCCGAAGATATAGACATAATAATTCAAAGGGAGAAAAAACAACGCATAATATACCATGGTCTCGATAGGGATAAGAATGAACCTGTGTGGTCGCCTGATGGGAAATGGATCGCATTTACCGATTACAGCAGGATCTGGATTGTTTCGACGATAGGCGGGGAACCGAAACTTATCTTCGAGAATTTTCATGAAGATATTCCGGCTGGAAAAGTGGGGTCGCTCTGCTTTACACCGGACAGTCGTGAAATTATTTTCATGCGGGAAATATTTGATAAAAAAAGGGGAAGCTTTATCCGTTCTAGATGGAACAAAAACAAGTATATTTACACCTTACATAACCCTATGCCGACAATTGAAAGCATAAATATATATACCGGCGAATCCAATACCATCGTCGAGGAAGGATACAACTGCACTCTTGGTAAAAGCGGGAGATATCTCTGCTATTTGAAATTTGATTCAAAGATGTATTCAAACCCATCGGAAACCGATCATCTCGGTTTACCGGTAATATATGATATGGAAACATCAAGAACATGGTATTTAACCGATGATGAGGAGTTTATATTCGGACGACCGACATTCAGCCCGGACGAGTCTCACATCATTGCCTCTGTCAGGAAGAGAGAGAGTTCTCAACAGCTCTCCAGAATATCCCTTGAAGGCGGCGAACCCGAGCAGCTCACCTTCTTTAATAAAAACGAAAGTCAGGGTAGATATCGCCTCCTCCCTGAGTATTCCCCCGACGGCAAATGGATACTCTATACGGATTTTACCTGGGTGGAGAATCTTCCCGATAAAAGGCTTTTCTTGTTATATATACCCTCCGGAGAAATATTTGAATTTAGTAAAAATACTGAGGGTCCGAATTCATATGGCAAGTGGTCTCACGATGGGAAACAAATCTGTTACCTTTCTCAAAAAGAGGATGGTAATTATGTCTATATATGTGATTTTAAACCGGATGCTTATAAATCCGCTGGTTCTGCAACGGTCAATGATTCCGAACCCGAACGTTTTAAACTGTACAATAATTTCCCCAATCCGTTCAATCCCTCCACAACAATCAAGTTCTATTTGCCTGAAACAGGTTTTGCGAATCTTTCTATTTACAATATCACAGGGCAAAAGGTCAGAGAACTCGTATCGGAATACATGACGTCGGGAGATCAAAACATTATATGGGATGGCCGCGATGATAACGGCGTACGTGTATCTTCCGGGAAGTATGTATCCCTCCTGCAAATGGGTAAAAAGTCGGCCACAGGCACAATGACACTCATGAAATAATTAAATTTTCACATAGTGTAAAAAAGTACTTGACAAATAAAATTTATCTTATACATTTATTATGTAAATTTACCCGCTAAATAATTTTGCTGTCATTGAGAGGAGTGTATTGTTCGAAATTATTCTCATGATCCTTATGCTCACAGTTCCTGTACTGTTCACCTTTGCCGGAAAACAGGATTTAGAGTATAAAATAAAAAACTCCCCTTTTTTAACTTAATTTATGAAAGGAGGGGGCATTTAGAGAATGAAAATCGGTTTCTAATTTGGTCACTTCACAATGAGTAATTAAAAGGAGGAAATCAAAATGAGACATCTTACAGTCGGTCTCGTGCTTGTACTGACGATCATTTTCACAGCAAACGCTTTTGCAGACAAAGAATGGAAGTCTTTTAAAGAGTTAAACAACGTTTGTGATATGGCGGTGCAGGGAGACTATATCTGGTGGGTAACGTTTGATTCGGTCGTTCGGTATAACATGCTTGATAACTCATTCGAGGATCTTACACCCCCGGATATCGAATATGGAAAGCAGAACGATATTGAAGTTACTCCTGATGGTGTTGTGTGGGTTGGAACGAAAAAAGGAATTGCTTCCTATGAAAACGGGTCATGGACGTATTATACCGAAGAAGATGGATTGACAAGTACCCGCGTTTTTATGATGGAAGTTGCTCCCGATGGTGCTTTATGGATTGGAACGGAGTATGGTTTATACCGTAATTACGAAGGAGAATGGACAGTTTTCTTTACTTCTAATTATGTTTTTATTGCAGACATTGCTCCCGATGGCACGGTACTGGCATCAGTAGGGGATTTTCAGACCGGCACCGAAAAACTCTACCGGTATGATGGCCAGGAATGGACTAATATTTCTATTTCTGAACAACTGGATGGTTTGAGTATGGGTAATTTTGCTACAGCTCCGAACGGAGATATATGGGCCAGTTTACAGGACGTCTCTGAAAGAGAATTTTTAGGAATAACCCGGTATGATGGAGAGTCATGGACAACATTCACTATGGATGACGGGCTGTTAGGAAATTATGTTGACGATATAGTTATAGGTCCCGATGGGATGGTGTGGGTATTTGGTGCCGATCAGGATCAATATAGAACGCTCAGTAGAGGAATATCCTGGTATGACGGCGAGAAATGGTCGACGCAATCAAATTTACCGGGGACAATCGCCTATCCGCATAGATATGGAATGGAAGTAGCTACTGATGGGGCATTATGGTGCGGAGGACAGTCAGGAAAATACGGAAAGCTCCATCGTTTTGACGGCGAGACATGGACATCGTATGGCCCCGAGGAGAATGCCGGCACAAACGACACCGAATTTACTAATTTACAAATTGATGAAGATGGTGTGATATGGACAGGAACAAGGGGCGGAGCTGCCCGGTTTGATGGTGAGACGTGGGCCGTTTATACAACACCTGACCAATTTGGAGGTTCGTGGGTAAACTGTGTTTCAGCCGCTCCTGACGGTTCGGTGTGGGTTGGAATATCCAGTCACGGAATATCCCGATTTGACGGAACGTCATGGACGACATATACCAAGGAGAATGACGGACTGGCGAGCAATTCAGTAATGTCAATCGACTATGGTGCTGATGGTGATGTATGGATGGGAGCATACGGACAAGGTTTAATGCACTTCGACGGTGAAACATGGTCGTGTTACGTTCCGGATATTGATGTGAGACTTTATGTTTTCGATTCGGTTGCTGTCGCTCCTGACGGATCGGTGTGGTGCGGACATTTTTTTGCTCCGAATAACAAAACAATAGAGGGAGTATCACATTTTGATGGTGAGACATTTACACATTACACCGTTGAAGATGGCCTGCCCAGTAATGATGTTGATGATGTAGCAATAGCCCCCGATGGTTCGATATGGGCTGGCACATATATGGATGGATTGGCAGTCTATGACGGTGAAACCTGGAAACCAATTGAACATCCATGTGAAGGAGTTATCATTGATGGGATTGCTCGTGTTGGTATTAAATCAATTGAATTTGCCCCCGATGGTTGCGCCTGGGTGGGAACGGCAGGTGAAGGATTATGCAGGTACGATGGTGAAAACTGGACGGTTTTCCGTAAAGAAGATGGACTTTTAGATAATTATATTTACTCAATAGCCATTGCCCCCGATGGGAAAATCTGGTATTCAACCGATAGCGGTGTTGGCTGTTATGACGGCGAGGCTTTTACAAATTTCACCACGGCTGACGGCTTGGCGAGTAACGATGTTCGTACTATAACCGTTGACGCTGACGGTGTGGTATGGGCAGGAACAGTAAGCGGATTATCCAGATATGTTTCCACCGGTCTCGATCAACCGACATTTGTTG
>JABHYP010000203.1 GCA_018656855.1 Candidatus Latescibacterota bacterium
AAGCGCCCTCATCCTCTTTATAATGCGTTCGGAGCCAGGCCCGGAAAAAGCGGCGCATCGGTTTGCTGTAGTCACCGCATGGCGCGGCGCCGGATGAATGGAATCTTGTCCATTCGCCGGTTTCGCCCGCATTCGCCTGATAGGCTATAACACGTTCAGCCATGCCGATACTCTTGAGGTGGTCTATATATGCCTTTAAAAAATTATTAGCGCCTTTCCTCCAGACTTCCGATGCGTATGAGGGTACAGGCAGTTTCATTTCGGATGTAATCTCGCATTCTTCCGGGTAAACCTTTTGCCACCACCCTTTTATGTCAAGCGCTATACGCAGGTGGAAACGGGCAAGCGGATCGGATTTGATGATTTGATTAAAACGCGACTCCACAGTGGAAAAGTCATACTCATCCAGTCCAGTCCATTCTCCGCCCACGCCAAAGACGTAAATGTGAACTCCGGTTTCGGCGGTGCGCTGCGCTGTGTCACTATCTCCACCATGCGGATGCGGCCATGATTCCTTAGCGTGTCCCCAGTGATCCGGAGAGGGCGAGGTTACCCACATGCCTGAATAATAGGAAGGCTTGCCATCTAGAAACAGAGTCGGAGCGCCATTGTATGTTTTAACCTCCGCGTAAGGAACGGATAAGCTATCTTTTGAAGACGCATCGGTCTTCTCCGGTATTCCTGATAAAGAGGCGACAGAAAGCGGGATTATTTTGAGTGTGTCACGTCTTTTCATGTAAGTCTCCAAAGAATACTTCTGTAAGCTATTATTCCGGCAGTTAAATAAGTCGCATTATTTATAATATTAATTGTTTGTTAACCCCCCTGCCTTTGGCATCCCCCCTTATAGGGGGGAATTAAAGGGGGGTCATTCTTTTTCCATATTCAAGTTTCGATGCATAATGTCACATATTTAATCGCCTCAGCAATAATCGATTTTTACTTAACCGCAACATCCCATACTTTTGACATCCGTGATGTGCCCTCAGGACCTTCAACCGTCAGCACAACAACATACTGATACTGGTAATTGCCGCTTGGATTTCCGACTGCCGGCCCTTTGTACTGATGGACAGGATTCTGCTCCGTCGAGGTGGTGCCATCGCCGAAATCCCAGTGCCATGATGTAATATTTCCGTATGACCGATCCTTGAAAGCTACAAGCCTGCGGTCGATATCCAGGATGGTGAATATCCACTGCGCCTCGATGGGTTTACGGAATTGCTTTTCGAGCGGCATCAGTCTGAATTTCACGAGATCAGAGGCGTTGCCGTACATGGTGGTTTTATGTGAAAGAGACCGGAAAGCAAAATGCTGTTTGGGATCATCATGCTTATCATATTCGAGTATTGTCCAGGAAAGGCCGATGATGTTATTTTCTTCAAGCTCTGATACAACTGCGCGTTCGGGGCCTTCATAGGGAGCGTAGTCGAACGGCGTAACCCAGAATTCAAGGATGAGCCTGCCGCTTTCACCGTGTTTGAAATCATAGGAGTATGCTGCATTTGACCAGGGAAGTTCGGCAATCCAAGGCTGGCAGCCCCACACCATTGTCCACATTTTACTCTCAGGAGGAGTGAAAATGTGGTAGTTCTGGGCATGAACACCGTGTAACATGTAACCGTCCCACGCCTCCATTTTAATATCTTTACGAAGTTGTGGAATCAGCGGACCGCCGGAAAGGTCAGCATCGACAACAAGCTCGAATATATCGCCCTCAAGCCCCGGTTTTTCAAAATCCCAATAATTGTCGTAAGCGTCATAGAGTACATATAACCTATTGAGACCTTTTACCCAGCCCACTTTTACTTTAACATCGAAATTATTTTTATCAACGGGATTATCGTTAACCGTATCGCGAAGCTCATCCGCTCCTATGGCGTAATGATCCGGCACCATATTCCAGTCATCGGTATTACCGTCTATACGGGGTATCATATCCGGTGGAAACTGGAAGATTTTGAATTCTGTGTCCGGCCGTTCGAGGGCAGTTCCGGGTAATGATACCAAAAATACGAGTATGATTAGAGCAAACGAGACTCTGAACATCGATGTCCTCCTCCGTGCGTTTATACTTCTATACGATAAACACTGTGTATATCGAGCGGTTTCGCATCAAAAACCACCCATCCGTTCCGGTACGTAAACGCGATTTTATCCCCGCCGGGAACAGCTGTAACTCCGGCTGGTTTAGTGCTGAGCCGCAGACGTACCCGGTTGCCATGTACAACGGGAAAATCCTGTGCCTGAGATGCCCCGACCTCACGTTTGTCACCGGAATAATTGACAAGATGAACGAACCGCTCTTTGCCACGCTGATTGTAAAAAACCTCCACATTGATCGGTGTATTTTCAACAGCAATAGTCCGTGACTCATCAGGATAAATGAGACCAAGCATCCAGAGAGCCAGCTTTCTTAGTAGAGGAGTACCCTGGACATAATAGCCGCTGAAAAGCTCCGACGCGCAGTAAATTGCCTTTCCCTTTCCGTAATTATTAAGCGTAACGCCGGGGCCGGATGGAAATTCTGCGGGCGGCGGAGTGCCGGTCTTTATTCCTTCGTAAGGGGGCATCAGTTCAAGCAGCGTTTTTGCCGTTGTGGATTCAACCCGGACGTACTTACCCGCTACCGGGATATCATAAGCGGGGATACCGTATTCCTCGATTTTTTCCGGTACCCGAAGGTAGGAATTGGCCGTATCGGAAGATTCCATATACTTTATCCCCAGAACATCGGAAATGGAGAAATTATCCAGACGGTTATTTTTTGTATCTCTTGTGCCCGTTTCTTCAGTGGCGATGAGGGAACCGCCGTTCCTGACAAAGCTCCTTATTGCTTCGCATTCACTCTCGCTCAGGATACGCTGGCCGGGAAGAACAATAGCTCCATAGTCATCGAGGGTCTTCAGAAAGACTTCGCTGTTGACAATTCCCAATTGCACATGTCCTTCTATCAGCGCCTTATGAGCGCCGGCAACCGGTTGGTATGCCGGGCTGGGTGGCCATACGGCATGAGGAATCATGGGAACCCTCGACCATACCGAATCCGCAGAAT
>JABHYP010000204.1 GCA_018656855.1 Candidatus Latescibacterota bacterium
AAGAAGACAAGCCCCGCGAGCCGCTGATTAAAGGGGATGATCTTATCGAACTCGGATACGAACCTGGTCCGCTTTTCGGGACAATCATCAGGAAAATTATGGATGCACAGATGGAGGGTGTAGTTTCTACCAGGGAAGAAGCTATTGCGTTAGTACTACAGGATTTTCCTCCTGAGTAGAAGATGCTAAACCGGAAGCAAAGAAGTAGTCGGCAGGATTCACATGGGTCCCATGATGATACACGGTATACATGAGATGTGAGGATATGGCTGCTATGTCAATGCCTGTTCGTCCGATTGCTCCGATCTGCTGGCCGCGTTTTATCTTATTACCTTTTTTAATTCTGATTTTTTCAGTCATTTTTGGAACATTCTGAAGGTGTGCATACCTTGTTTTGTAACCGTTTGCATGATCTAATATAATATAATTGCCAAGTTCTTCCGAGAAGTCAATCCGTTCAACAACACCATCGGCGGTTGCAAACACAGGTGTACCCTCAACTTCATCGATATCCACTCCAGGATAATTCTTTTCCGTTTTTGTAAAAGCATCAAAAGAGCGGCCGAATTCACGCGTAATAGTACCGTAAGCAGGCCGTATGGACGGCACCCGCTTTAAGAAATCAACATTTTTCAGACAGTGATCATACAATATGTTGAAGTTATATTCAAAAGCCTCGCTTTCTTTATCCAGAAGATTTATTATAGCGCGGACTCTTTGCGGCAGCATTTTTATTCCAGGCGATGAAACACTTTTTTCAATTTCGTCAAAAAGTTTCAGATCAATGTTAGAAATTTTTGACTTTTCCATAATTGCCGTATTCAGTGATTCGAGATAGTCAACCTGAGTGCCCATGGAAGTGAGAGAAGAATCAAATAAAGCAATGTTTTTTATAAGCACCTGGTTTTTTTTGATTAAGTCATGCGTCCGGTTTTGATAGAACGATTTATTATTGAATCCGATAATATAGAATATCATAATACCAATTGCGACGAAAAGAAAAGCTGTCAGGGCGTAGATAACACTACGGTGAATGCCAATTTGTTTGACATTATGCTGGGAGTGGGGGATAAGTAAGAATGTCAACCGCTTCCATGCCATGATTATTTAAACCTCGATGATTTTATCGCGGCACAACATAAATGCGGGCATCACAATATCATTTCGGGATAATAAGCATTTTGATTTCCTGACATTGCGATGACCGCATGAAATTTCATGTAAGATATGTCCTGAGCGGCCTTGAGCGAGACGCGTGTCTCAGGCGCTTGATGGCCTTTTCCTTGATTTGTCTCACACGTTCACGTGTTAGTTTGAACTTCAGTCCGATTTCTTCAAGAGTGAGCGAGTGGTCACGATTAATCCCGAAATACAGGCTGATAACCTCCGCCTCCCGCTCGGTCAGGGTCGAAAGTGCCTTTTCAATCTCTTTCTTTAGAGAATCCTTCAGGAGTTTTTGATCTGGCGATGGCTGGAATCTGTCCTCGAGAACATCCAGAAGACGATTGTCCTCTCCGTCGTTGAAAGGCGCATCAAGAGAGAGGTGGCGAGATGAAATTTTAAGGGTGTCCATGACCTCGTATGGACTCATCTCAAGTTCATCGGCTATTTCATTCGCCGATGGCTCACGTCCGAATTCCTGGTCGAGTCCGCTCGATGTCTTTCCGATCTTATGCAGCGCACCAACTCTATTGAGCGGCAGACGAACAATACGCGACTGCTCGGCAAGCGCCTGCAGAATAGCCTGTCTTATCCACCAGACCGCATAAGAAATGAACTTGAATCCCTTGGTTTCATCAAATCGCTTAGCAGCTTTAATAAGACCGAGATTACCCTCATTTATAAGGTCGCCGAGGGATAAACCCTGATTCTGATATTGCTTTGCGACACTGACGACGAACCGGAGATTGGCCTTTGTGAGCATCTCCAGCGCTTCCTGAGAGCCCTGCTTGATCTGCTGGGCAAGAATTACCTCATCTGCCGGCTTTAACAGATCAACCTCGCCGATTTCCTGGAGGTATTTGTCAAGTGATTGGTCTTCTCTTGTGTACGGTCTTTTCGCAAGTTTAGACAATTATATCGCCTCTCGATTAATAAGATTAGTCACCTGGTTTTACAGCTACGTACCCTTTTGTGGTCTGTCCGCCCCGGAATTTGCGTAAACGGTAAAGCAGTACTGTTTTATCCTTAAATTTCGGATCTTCAGTAAATTTTAGAAAGTCATCCATATTATCCACTGATTCGCGGTTAATTTCAATAATAACATCCCCTTTTCTCAGGTTGGTATTGGCAACCGGACTTTCTTCATCTATGTCTGCTACAATAACACCGCCTTCGAGATCGCCGAGGTTGAAATTTTCGGCCTGAGGACTGCCGATATCGACCACATGAATTCCCCGCCAGTTTATGACACCGGTAGAAGCTGTAAGTTTAATATGTTCATCATAATCTGCCAGTTTCAGTGTAACCGTTTTTCTTTCTCCATTTTTGAATATACCGAGATTAACATTATCTCCTGGTTTATGTTCAGCAATTTTTAACATGAAATCATTAAAGTTCTTAATCTTTTTCCCATTGAGTGATAAAATGACATCTCCGCGTTCAAGTCCCGCTTTTTCAGCAGGAGAATCGGGTACTACATCAGCTGGTATTAGAACCCCTTCAGGACTTGGCAGCCCCATTGCCTCCTGAATATCTTTCGTGACATCGGTGCTTTCCCCGTTAGGCACCACAATTCCGACAAACCCTCGTTTTACATCGCCTGTTTCTATAATCTGTTTCATGACATTTTTTGCGATATTTATCGGAATTGAGAAACCTATACCGGCATATTGCTGAGCATACATATTATTAATACCGATAACTTTTCCGTTTATATCGGCAAGCGCGCCGCCGGAATTACCGGGATTTATCTGCGCGTCGGTTTGAATAAAATTCTGTAATCTGAGTTTTGTTGCACCAAATGGGGTTATGCCATAACGGCCCACCGCGCTGATAACTCCTACGGTAATCGTTCGTTCAAGGCCGATGGGATTCCC
>JABHYP010000205.1 GCA_018656855.1 Candidatus Latescibacterota bacterium
CTCGGCGAGAAGCTTCTCGCGGAGAATCGCGAGACGGGCCTGCATGTCAATAGCGGTGTAACAGGCTTTGAGCGCGTGATCCTCGTCCGGGAGCGGCGCGCCGAACTCGGCCATGATCGCGTCGCCCTCGTATTTGTCTATAATACCGTCGTAATCGAGCACAATATTCGTCATTGCGGTGAGGTATTCGTTGAGCAGTTCGACAAGTTCAGTCGGTGACAGGTTTTCCGATATGGAGGTGAACCCGGCAACATCGCTGAAGATCACCGACATGACCCGTTCCTCGCCGCCGAGAGTGAGCAAATCGGGATTCTTAATCAGTTCGCCGACAACCGCGGGCGGCACGTACTGGGCAAATGCGCCTTTTATCATAGCCTTCTGCTTGCGCTCTGCGAGGAAGTTGTAGGTTACGGTGCTGATGTAATTAAGAGTAACAGTGATAAAAGCTGGAGCGATCACAGGTATCAACCGTCTTAACTGGAGAAAGAGAGCAAAAGATATTACAGTATATAATCCGACAAGAAAAACCGATAATACAATTCCGAGAAATCCCCTGAACCGGAAATTTATTAACGATGCAATGATCGACATCATGACAACCAGCATCACAAACTGCCAGCGCCGTGTCGGAATAATGAAACGCTGCTCGAGTATGGTCGTGGCGATGCTTTTATGGACGTGAACACCGTACATTGCAAATTCGTTTTTGGAAAACAGGGTCGTTCCCTTGTAAAACGGTGTCGGGAATTCGTCGTGAGATTCCGGCCAGGCGGCGCCGATCATGACCACCTTGTCCTTGAAGCGTTCTTTTTCAATCAGGACGCCTAGGCCCCATTCGCTGTCATCGACAACCTGTTCGTATGAAATATAGCCATCGCTTTTCTGGTAGGTGGTTTCATCCATTGCATAGTTGATTATCATAAAGTTATCTTCGTTCAGCGGTATCTCGATGTCTCCCACATGTGCGATGTGCTTTTCGGTATCAATCCAGGCGGTATCCGCACCGACCGCATACATGGCAGCCTTGAGTGCGAAAGAGTAATTCCAGCCATGTTCAGGGGGCATGTCGTCAAATATCAGTTTTGTTCGGCGTATAAACGAGTCGCCATCCTGGAACATATCAACATTGGCAAGTTGGTCGGGAATCTGGAAAAGTCCCGGAGGTGTTGTGGCCTCACCCGCTGTCTGCTGTGTAGCGTCTTTCATCGTCACTTTTGATTTGCGGGCGATAACAGTATTTGGACGCGCCGCAAGTGCCCCCGCAAGGAGAGAATCGTTTCGCGAGATAGCGTCATCCAGAGACATCGACTGATCCACTTCGCCAGTGTAGCTCAAAAAGAGCACATCAAAAAGAACCGCCTTTGCTCCAGCTTTATACAGATTTTCAATCAGGGTAGCATGATAATCTCGCGTCGGCATACCTATAATCATTAGCATATCAAGTGTCTGAGGATCTATGCCAACGATAACGACATCTTCAGTGTGAGGTTCTACTCCCCTGATGCGAAACCGCATATCCTGTGTCGCGAATTCAAGTGAGTCAAAAAACTCAAATTGATTCAGTATCAACACAACCAGTATTACACCGATACTGATAGCAGCATAAACAGCCGCTGTTTTCAAGTTCTTTTTCGCATCAGATTTTTTTTCAGCCATCGCAGGACCACCTCATTTTAATGTTTGGAATACTTTGAATAATAATAAATTAAAGTGCTGGAAAGGTTCTGTCAAGTACACTATAACATTTCTATCGGGCTTAAACAAAATCTAATCGTTAAGCTATTTAAATAAATACTGTATTACAGCCCAGTGAAATAAAGCTTGCTTTTGGAACGCTAAGTTTTTTTATTATTACTGCATAGTGAGTATAGCAACAGCTTGATTATACTGAATATTATGCATATTTAATATAATATTTATAACCAGAGGAGAAATTTCTAATTATGGGCAGAGAAGAAAAGATAATTACCATTCGAGATATACCCTATCCCTATTCTATCGATTCCGATGATATGGTTGCCCGTTATGAGAAATGTTATACCGCAGCCATCAACGATGTTATGACAAACAGAAGCCTAGGTAACAGTATGAACATGGAAAGCACCTGGCTCGGATCATATATCAAATGCATGACGAAGGATTTGAAACGGGATGTTGTCGCCGGCTTTGCTTTTACCATACAGTGGATAAAAGATCCTGAACCCGACGAACGTGAACGTCCCGCAGAAAAGATGCTGAGCTCCTATTTTAAAAACGCCATTCTCGTTGTGGATACCGGCGGAGACCCGAGGTCCGGGTATTTAGGCGAACTCAATACCAACGCCATGATGCAGAACGGTGTCCGTGCTTCGGTCATCGACGGGGGAGCGAAAGACACCGGATTTGTGAAGCTCATGGATTTTCCTGTCTTTTGCAAATTCTCAAGCGCCATTGACGCCTACAGCAATAACCGGCTTCGCGGCTGGCATCTGCCGATTATCATCAACGGTATCAGAATCGAACCGATGGATGTTATAGTTGGCGACAGTGATGGTGTCATGGTTATTCCGAAGGCTGTTGCGGAAGATGTGCTCGTCAGAGTTGAGGCCCGTAAAGCTCATGAGGATGAGATACGCCAGTACATAAAGTCCGGCATGACCGCCGAGGAAGCGGCTATCAAAGCAGGCGCGAAGGAGTTATAAAGGAAAAAAAGTGTCCGTTGTAACTTGTTTGAAGAGTTTGTGAAGTTGCTGACAGTTGATTTTTGACTCTGAGAAAAGGGTTTAGCACCGCCTCTGTAGAAAGCGTTTCAAAGCTTCGGCGTATACGTGGATTCAAACGGCATATTTACAGGCGAACCCGTCTCGTGAGCTTTGTAGATACCGAGGATGATCTCGGTAGCTTTCCTTGCTTCGCGGCCGGTTACCGGAACGTCTTTCCCTTCACTTATGGCCTCGTAGGCTGCCCTGAAAAACCGGATGTGATTCTCAAGCCCTATAGCCGGGGATGAACTCGATGCGGCGACAAGTTCCACCGCTCCGAAATATTCCTTACGGTCTTTCCCTGCCCAGACAGCCTGTGTAACGATACCGTCAACCACACTAACCCAGCCGTCTGTTCCCCTGATCTCGAGGCGTTGGTCAATCCCCGGCCTGAAACACGTCCCGCAAAGGATAGTAAGTTCAGCGCCGTTTTCCAGCTTCAGTTCGCCATACCCGAAATCTTCAGCTTCAATATATGTATGGATGAGCCGTCCGGTTATTCCTTTCGTGATTTCAGTCACGTGACTTCCGGCAAGCCACTGAAGCAGGTCGATGTAATGGATACCCTGGTTCATCAGGGCTGCGCCGCCGTCAAGATCAAGTTTCCCGTGCCAGGAAGATTCAGTGTAATACTCCGGTACCCTGTAAAGCTTGGTTTCCACTGCGCCGGAGATAATTTCACCGAGGCAGCCATCCATAACAGCCTCTTTTAACTTTGTGAGGTGAGAGTTGAACCTCTGTTGAAAGCTGACCGCCAGCGTAACGCCGTTTTGTTCGCAGGCCTCAATCGATTCATCAGCCTTTGCAAGCGTTACCTCAAGCGGCTTGTCGCAGATAATATGTTTTCGGGCTCTGGCGGTTTTAACTATACATTCTTTATGAAGCCCGCTTGGGGTGGTAACATGAACAACTTCCAAACCGGGGTGCTCGAGAAAAGCTTCCAGGTCCGTGTAAATCGCAACGCTGTCATCTACGGGAAAATCGCCCTCATTCCTGCCTTTTCGTGGAATCTCGCTCCTGTTGTAAACAGCGATCACCTCGACCATATCATCGAGTCCCTCAACCAGGGCGCGGTAGTGCATGTCTCTACCGGCCACACCGAAACCAATAATACCGGCTTTTATTTTCGTGTTCACCTTCTCACTCCTTTTATTAATCCGTTATCTTTTGTCATATTTCAAATATAATCATGCTCTACCGCTTTCAATTTTTCTCCATTTTTCGCCTTTTTACGGCAATCTTCCTTCTTCCTTTGTGTCTCAGCCCCTTTGCCCCTTAAATTCAGTCGTCCCGGACAATTATATATTCAACATATCCGCCTGTTTTTTTCCCGGGTTCGACTATTTGAAGATGTGATTCCTCTATGTACCCCTTGCTGTAAAGGTTGTGAGCGTCGGTCGAGCAAGTTTGGTTCTCGATGCAGAAAAAGTCTCTATCAGGAGTGTAAACAACTACGTGGGTAAAATCAGCCGATGCCTTCTGCTGAATCTGAAGACCTATTGATCTATAGATAACGCGAACCAAGCTGTCAGGTGCAGCGCCGAGGTAGACATCATCGAGTCTCAATTCCGAAAGCGGCCTTGGTTCGAGAAGGCTCCACGCGGTTCCTCTAACAGGCTCAGCTTTTCCGGTGGGCAGACGGTCTTTTGTTGCCTCCATGTGATAGGGGAGCGCGACCTGGATGAACGTTTCCTCCTTACTGCCGATAACTTTCCAGAAAGGATGAAGAGCAAAACCGAAACCGAGCGGTCTTTCGTCCTGGTTCTCCACCGAATAGCTGATATGTACCCTGTCCTCCGTTAGAGTATAATCTACAGTGAGCTTGTTACGAAATGGATAGGCTTTTAAACGCGGATTTGATTCACTAAAAACATACCAGCTGCTGAAAAAAACTGAGTTCTCACGTATTTCTGGTATACTGAAATCCCAAGCTGTATCATCCCAGACAAGACCATGACCGGAGTGCGATCTTGTCTCTTCGGGAAACGACATTTTAAGGGAATCGCCCATAAACGTGTATATTCCGTTCCTTATCCTGTTAGGAGTAGGATAAAGAATTGGATTGCCGGCAAACCTTTTTATCAGACTGCCAATATCATCAGGCTCAATGAGGAGTTCCTGTTCTCCTGCCCTGAACGAGAACATATTGTTACCGCCTTCCGGGCAAATCTTTATGGAAATGTTCTGATCAGAATTAATTCGATTCTCGGCGTTTAGCTGGACAATGTGCCATTTGGTGCCGGGATCTCTTGTGACAGAGAAAGAAAATATTACAGCGGGACTATTATTGTCCGTAGTCTTTTCTTTTTCTTTGCAACCTGCAGAAAGTACGGCGGCAATTATAACGGCGGTCAGGTATTTATGCATGTTCAGTCCTCCAAATTCCCCTTTATCTGACAATCAACTTTAGATAAAATGATTTAATTACAGTAAAGTATAACGAATACCTTTTATTTCCGCAATTAACTAACCCGTACTATTCATAAATTTATTTATTCTCGCCAATACGCAAAGAATACAAAATATAATTTTTCAAATAATTAGCGAATAATCTTACTTATTTGAAAATGTTTTTGTAAATTTGATTATTAAAAGAAAAATTTTGCGGCTTTGCGTCTCTGCGAGAGATAATTTTTTATATTGACAAAATCGACTATTTCATCAATTATAAGTAAACAAAACGGTGTCATATAGAAGAAGCATATTCAATCATATTTCATAAAATTCACAAAAATAAGGGGAAATCATGTCTCGTAAACCAACACGCCGCCAGGCCCTTACTGCGGGAGCGGTTTCGGCCGGAATGTTCATAGGAACTACCTGTAGCTCTCCCCAAAAAGAACAAAATGAACAGGTTGAGAAACCACAGGGGCAGAGTATAAAAGGCCCCGGTAGAGAAGCTTTCTGGGGGCCGGGACCCAACAAGAACCTGGCGCGCGATCTTAAACCCGGACAAACAACAGTGAGGCTGGCAGGATACCTTCGCTACCAGGAAGGCAAAAGTATCGGCGAAGAGGTCAAAAGACTTCGCGATGCCGGATTGGCTGCCTGCATTACCGGTGTCGATCCCTGGCACTCGATGCAGGATTCAGTGGTGAGGGAGCTAAAGGCAGCTCTCGAGCAGTACGATGTCGTGATTTTCGAGGTCGGCGGCTATCGCAATATTCTCCATACCGATGAATCGGTTCGCAGGGAATATATGAAGCATCTGGCACGCTGCCTCGAAACCGCCGATAAAATCGGCTGCCGCATGGTTGGCACCATCTCGGGAAGCCGGAATCCGGAAGGAAACAAGTGGGGCGATAATTACGCTGTGCACCCGGACAACTGGACTATGGAAACATGGAACCTCCTCATCAGCAGCCTGAAACAGATACTTAAAGACACCGCGGGACTGAAAGCCGCTCTCGGCATGGAAGCGCAGGTAACCACCAACATCGACGGTCCACTTGCACACCGCAGGCTCATGGACGACATCGGCGATGAACGGATAAAAGTGAACCTCGATCCGACAAACATGGTTCACCTGTACAATCATTTTCACACTACCGAGCTCATCAACGAGTGCTTCGACCTTCTCGGCGAGGACATCTATGGATGCCATGCAAAAGACTCTTATGTCCTTCCGCATTCGCAGACGGTGCACGTTCAGGAGGTCTGCCCTGGTAGAGGGAGTCTCGATTACGAAACTTATCTCGTGCGGTTAAGCAGGTTGGAGTGGTCACGGTCTCTTCTACCCGAACATATACCC
>JABHYP010000206.1 GCA_018656855.1 Candidatus Latescibacterota bacterium
GGTTATCTATATCGGCATATTCTGCTTCATCGCGTGCCATGGAGTGATTTTCGGGCTTTCGCACGGTGTGCTCGATGACCTTGATTTCTGGAGCGGCACCTTCTGCCTCGTCGTTTTCGCGACCATCGAAGCGATAATTTTCGGCTGGTTTTTCGGTATCGACAAGGCATGGATAGAAATCCACCACGGTGCGGATCTGAAGCTCCCCTGGATTTTCCGGATTGTCATAAAGTATATAACTCCGACATTCCTTCTTATTCTTCTGGGGACATGGACATACCAGCAGGCCATTCCAACACTGAAAATGACAGGCGTTCCTCCTGAAAACCATATCTGGGTACTGGTTACACGGTTGTTTCTCGTTTCTATTATCGCAATCCTTATTGTTCTTGTTTACTGGGCATGGCGTGGAAGACCTCTGCCCGAAGTTGATTTTGACCATCATGAGGAGATTTAAATAATGACAGAAGGCGGATGGATTCTTATGATTTTATCCTGGGGCGCGATTATCGGTCTCGCAATGTTTTGCTTCACTACTATGAGCAAGGGCGGGAAGCTGTAATATTTTAGCATCATTTTTCAGCGGTAGATTTCTAATACTGGATAAGATATTCTGACTCCTGAAACTTGTGTTTTGCCTTCATATATTTATTTGTTTTCATCTTATAACGAACGAAATACAAAATATGGATGGGTGTTATGAAAAAGACTATGCTATTCATCCCCTGGGTTGTAACACTTTTTTGCATTTTCACTTTAACAGGCTGCAGTACTAAAATAACCAGTAAGCCAAAGCTCTTTGCATCAGGATTTATTTTTCCCGAAGGACCGGCGTTGGATAAAGAGGGAAATCTCTTTCTGGTCGATAACGGCGGAGGTATGATCTATAAAGTTACCCCTGATGGAAACGTCTCGGTTATAAAGCACGTGGGAAATTGTAACGATGGTTTGCTATTTGATAAAAACGGAAACCTCTATGTAGCAAGCTGCGGCCTTGAAGCAATTATGAAAATAGATACTGAGGGTGAACTTACACTTGTAACTGATGCAAGCGAAGGGAAAGCACTCCTGGGGCCCAATGATATGGCATGGGATAATCATGGAAGATTGTATTTTACAGATCCGAAGAGGTCCGGTAAGAGAAATCCTGTCGGTGGAATATACTACATTGACATTAACGGTAAAACCACAAGGTTTGATAAAGGACTTGCATATCCGAATGGTATAGCTTTCGATCTTGATAAAACTCATGTTTATGTGGCGGAATCGGAAATGAACCGTGTCTGGAAATATAAAGTCAATCCCGACGGGAGCTCCGGCGGCAGAGAAGTGTTTATCAAATCTGAAGAAAGTTTTGTTCCTGATGGAATGAAACTGGATGTAAAAGGAAATTTGTGGATTGCAGTATACAGGCCGTCGGAATTGTGGTGCGTTTCACCTGAAGGAAAAAAATTGCTTTCGATACCCATCCCGGCAAGAAATGCTACGAATTTGACCTTTGGCGGATCGGACATGCGGACCATTTACATAACCGCTGTACAGAAAGACAGAAAAAACAGTTCTGTATTCACTGTCCGCGCACCGGTTGCTGGTGTTCCAATCATTCCGGAATAGTAAAAAGTTCTGAATACTGTTGTACTACCGGGTAATTTCTTAAAGGGAGTTGTCATGATATTTAAGCAGATAAAAGCAGGCGGAGACCGTAACTTTTCATACATTATCGCTGATGAGCAAACCGGCGAGGCGGCGGTTATTGATCCGGGAGGAAATCCTGTAAATGAACAGGCTATTCTCAAAGATAAAAACCTAAAACTGAAATATATCATCAATACCCATGGTCATTACGATCATACCGGGGGAAATTCAATTCTTGCCCAGGTAACCGGCGCAGAAATAGCCATGCACGAGTCTGCCGGACAAGGCCAGGATATCGGCCTAAGAGATGAAGATGTCCTCAAACTCGGCTCCCTTGACCTGCATATTATTCACACTCCGGGACA
>JABHYP010000207.1 GCA_018656855.1 Candidatus Latescibacterota bacterium
CGAGAAGCTGGGCTTCAAATACATCTTTGAGTATGCCGTCCGTTGCCGACAACATTCTCAGCATCTCATCCAGGAAAGAAACCTTAACCATCCTGAGCATATCGATGAGCTTGAGGAAAATAATTGCGGTTATCCGAGCGTCATCGAGAGCGCGGTGGCGGTTTTCAGGTACTAAATTGAAAAAGTCGATGAGACTGTCAAGACTATAGGAAGGAAGCCGCGGCAGAAGTATACGGGCAAGCTGGATATTGTCAATAGCTCTGTCAATATTTCCGATACCCGCCGCCTTGCGGAGAAATGCAACATCAAATCCAACATTCTGTCCGAGAAGTTTATAACCGGAAACAAAATCGAGAAACGGTGGAATGACCTCTTCGATCGACCGGGCTTTTCTTACTTTCTTATCGGTAATTCCGGTCAGATGTGTAATGAAGTCGGGTATAGGATGAGAAGGTTTTACCAGCTCGGCAAACTCGGCTGTGATCTTGCCATTTTCTACTTTTACTGCGCCAATCTCTATTATTTCGCACTGTTTAGGATCGAGCCCTGTAGTTTCCAGGTCGACACAGACGAATGTATCTGGGGATTTCATTAACTATTTCTCACTTAACGGATCAATCCTTTTAAAAAAATATTTTAACCACAGGTGAACACGTATAATTTGTAAAATTAACAACATTTTTCAACTTTGAATACTTTACGAGAAATAAGATTAAGGAATTATTGGGCAATATAATAGCGAGTATTTTTCAGTCTTTACTTTCACAATTAATGAACATTCAAGAAAAAACAACGACACCATACAAACTATAAACCACAAACCATCTTTTCCATCACCATCTCATAAGTTATCTCATCCATGCACACCCGTTTCTCCATCCTGCACGAAGCATCCCCATGAACACTGCATGGGCTGCACGGCGCTCTTGAATGCAGTAACGTTCCCGATGGGTAACCCGGTGCGAAACCGAGGCCGGGATGAGTCGGCCCGAAGATCGCGGCGAAAGGTATTCCAAGAGCACCGGCAATGTGCATAGGTCCGCTGTCGTTGGTAATTATGCCCTGAAGTTGCGAAACAACAGCGATGGTTACAGCGAGATCAATTTTCCCTGCGAAAGAGATCGATTCCTCACTCATACGGCTGCGTATCCGCTCAACAGCTTCCGTATCGTTTTCATCGCCGATAAAAACAGGTAAAATACCGCGCCCTGCTATTTCGTCGGCAAGCCGGGCAAAAGATTTTTCTCCCCAGCATTTGGTAGAATGCCTGGAGCCCGGAGCCAGGCCAAAGAGACCCTTATCAAGACCTTTCAGTATTTCTTCCGCCTTCTTCATGGCCTGGGTGTCCGGTACAATGCGGGGAAATACTTTTTCGGAAATGCCAAGGGGTGCGAGCGTTTCGAGATAGCTTCCAAGCATGTCAAAAGAACGCCTGAAACGGTTTCTCGACAACACCATTAAACGCCGAGCCAGGGAATGTTTGTTAACAGTTGACTTAAGAGGCGAACGGATAAAAGCATTAACACTTGTGCTTCTCAGGGATCTGTGAAGATCGATAACCGCATTAAAAGATTTCTGCCCGAGCAAGCGGAATATCTTATACGGGCTTTCATTACCCTGAATCGCAACCAGATTTTCAATTCTCCTGTCACCTTTGAAAATATCTGCATACGTGTTTTTAGTAAGAAAATGAATGCGGGCTTCAGGAATTTTCCGGTTGATTGCTTCAACCACTGCCGTTGCTATGACTATATCACCGAGAGAGCTGAAACGAATGATGAGAACATCCATGAGTACAACCAAGAATTTACAATTCGCAGTTAATAATTCTTATTTAAGCTTCATTTCTTTCCTGGGTGCGGGTTGTAACCTCATCACCTTTTTTGTATGAGCCGAGAAATTTCAAGAAGCTTGTAATTTCCTCCAGATCTGATATAGCGCGTTTTGTTGTCTCATGCCGGATATCGCCGTCAAAATCAAGGTAAAACATATAAACCCAGGGCGTTCCCGCTATAGGACGTGATTCGATCTTGTAAAGATCAATATCCCTGAGATCGAAAACGCTGA
>JABHYP010000208.1 GCA_018656855.1 Candidatus Latescibacterota bacterium
CGCATGAGCAACCGTGGATTTCCAGCGGGCGCATCCTTGGTCTTTACCAAAAATACGAGACTCGTTGAAATAAAATCATCTTTCTTATCCTCAGAAGAGGCTTTTATAGTCGCCCGCCACATCCCGGCGGTTATACCGGATCTGTTTGTTAAAGGTATATTAGCCGACCACTCGGCACCGGAGCGTCTCATACGGAAGATCATTTCATTTTCACCGGTCAACGCTCTGGAAATAATTACTGCAATAGAGCCTGCTTTGAAGGGCGGGACACCGGAAATAGTAATTTTGTCACCCTCTTTAAAATGAGTATCGGCAATAAAATCACTCCATTCATCGAGTTTATGCGCTGCCGGAGAACTGAATTCCCACCGGGCTTCCTGCATGCCGTTGATCCTCACGTCATCAATACCAAAACGGAGCAGATTTTCCGTATCTGCGTTGGGGCATAGCGCAATAAAAGCAACAGCGGTCAGTTTTTTCGGCATATCTCCTTGAATAATATCCGACAGCGCAATTGTACATTCACGCCATGTAAGACGGGTGTTGAAAGGTATCGTCCGCTCAGCCTTAAACCCATCTTCAAACCCGAATTTTATCTTAACTCCGCCGATTGAACGGTTGCTTTTGATGTAGCATTTAAAAGAGAGGACACTCGATGTATCTATATACATATCAAGCTTTTTCCGGACACCATACTCATAATCTATCTCATAATTTGGTGTAATTTCCCTGAATAGAGACCTGTTTTCCGCATCCTCGTGGTAAAGAGGTTTGACCCAAATAGTCGGGTCGTAAGCAGTATCTTGTGCGGGCGGGTATGACGACCATGCACCAACTGAACCGTTTTCAAAACTTTCGAAGAAAATATACGGCGTGAGTACAGGTTCTGCTGCAAGATGGTACTGAAAACCATATACAAATAGTATAAGCAGTATTGTCATACTCGGTCGTTTCATATCATTCCCTCTTCGACATTTGAGTTCAAGGTTCCAGGTTCAAAATTCAAAGAAAATTATCTATTTTCATCCTTGGCTGATTTATTTCTTTTTCACTTCTACCTTGTGCCTTGTGCCTTTCCATCTATTTTTCAAATACAACAATGGCCGCCGAAATATCAGCATCATGGGTCATGGAAACAAAACTATTTTTCATATTCGCGTTTAGTGCAAATTCTCTGGCTTTGCCATATAGTAAAACATGAGGTTTACTGTGTTCATCTGCAACAACCTCTACCGACCTGAAACCGCCGCATTGGTCCCACCCCTTTCCAAGAGCTTTGAAAGCGGCTTCTTTTACTGCGAATCTGGCGGCATAGCTCTCGATGGAAGTATTTTTTCCGGAACAATACACCTGTTCATTTTCTGTAAAAATACGGTTTTTGAAACGATCACCGTAACGCTCGATAGCTTTTCTGATTCGATCTAACGGTACAATATCTATACCGATTCCGATTATCATTCCGCCTCCAATAAAAAAATATAAATGCTTAATTAAAAGCTCAAAGTTCAAAATTCGGATAGTTTAATCGGTAGTAATATAGTCAGAATATATTTCTAATAACACATTTTTTATAAAATTAGTAGCAAATACAGATGAATTATTTTCAATTGAACAATCTTGCAAAAAGAGAAAAATGAATCAGGAAAAAAAATGTATGAAGGGTCTAAATGAAATTGGGAAACATAAAAAAAGGCTGGTATACTCTTACCAGCCTTTTTCTTACTAATGGTAATGAATAAAAAATGATTACCAGGCAAGGTCATCACCGGCAGTACCGGCTACTGCAGCCTTGACACCTGCGATTGTGAGTGTCAGCGTGTCATCTGCGGCGCCGTCGCCGTTAACATCTTCTTGTTCTTTGGCAGATGCTAAAGTTGTAGCGCCTACAAAGCCATAGTAGAAACGCGAGTTATCTGGAAATGAGAAACCGATTTCCGGGCAATTAACCTCGGCATCCAATGCTGCATTAAAGTCAGCATAAGAACTTTCAGCATAGTAGTAGGACTTCTCCATTTTAACGATTTCTCCCAACATCTGCTTGGCTTCGGTAGTTTTGGTTTTACCGATCATGTTGGAAAATTTCGGAATAGCTATTGAGGCAAGTATACCTATAATAACTACCACAATCATGAGCTCAACTAACGTGAACCCTTTTTCGTTTCTCCGGAACATGTTTACCTCCTAAAAATTGTGTGTGAATAAGATAGGGAACTGATTAGTTAATTTCTGTTAAAGTCCCCCGTTTCTGATTAAATTTGCAGCTAATCTTGCCAATAATCTAAAGCAAACACTGTGCCAATAATATTTCCTCCATAATATATTTACAGTAACATGTTATATAACAATGCATTATAGCTTGTATTAATTAAAATACTTTCAAAATAGAATTCACGGGTATTTTTATCATTGTGTTACATATAAGTCATTTTGAAACATATATCCCGAATTAAATTTGTATATTCTCGAATGGAGAAAATGAAATTATCACCATTCGTTAGGGTTTTATGAAGCAACTTAGTAAGGTTTGATGAATCAAACCCCTACAGAGAAAACCCGGCTGATTCGCGTCATCCCGGTCAACTATTATTTACATTATTGTGCTTAACGGCTTGTTAATCTATTCTTTATATCTTTCTGTAATAATATTTTATGAATTAATCGGCTTCCTAAAACAACAATAATGACGGATAATATTTTCGAGGGGACATTTGAAGACGACAATAGAGGAAAAAGATACATTTACCATACAAGATCATCACCGGTGGTACCCGCTACATTACTTTTTATCCCGCCAATTGTTAACGTGAGCGTATCATCAGCGGCACCGTCACCATTAACATCTTCCTTTTCTTTAGACGCAGCCGTCTGTGTCGCATTTGTAAAACCATAGTAAAACCGTGCTCCATCGGGGAATGAAAAGCTAATCTCAGGACAATTTACTTCTGAATCGAGGGCTGTATTAAATTCCACGTAAGTCTGTTCATAATAATAATATGTTTTCTCAAGTTTGATAATATCACCTAAAATATTTTTTGCTTCGACAGTTTTAGCCTTACCAACCATGTTGGCAAATTTCGGAATAGCAATTGAGGCAAGAAGACCGATAATAATCACCACAATCATGAGTTCTACTAATGTGAAACCTTTTTCGGTTCTCATAAACATGATAAATCTCCTTTAGTATCAGAAATTTTTATTAGCGCTTTTTTTTAATATTCGCAAATACTATTCCACAATAATGAATTCAGTTATATAATCCTTATAAAAGGCTACCCGCAAAGTCTAATTTAATATAATTTATATTCGTTCAGTTCAATAAAAAAATATCTCTCTGAATATTTTTTTATCATTATGCTACAAAAAATTCATTTTAAAACATACTTTCAGGCTTTAAATATCTGAGTTTATCCTTTTTTCGTTAAATATTGACAGTTTTATCATCAGCATTGTGATTTCGTTTTAGCTAATCCAGGCCGTATTTTTCAATTTTCCTGTCAAGAGTCGATCTTCCTATGCCGAGAATCTCCGCAGCTTTCTGTTTCTGTCCTTTCTGCTGCGTAAGAACCCAGTGAATATAGGCCTTTTCGACATCATCCATGCAAGGTATACTACTCTCGGTCTCACTGACAAGTTTTTTCACAGCGGGTTTTTTTATGTGGTCGGGCAAAAGATTAATACCGATTTTACCGTTTATAGAGAGAGCTATCAGACGTTCCACAACGTTTTCAAGCTCGCGGATATTTCCCGGCCATTCGTAATTATTGAGTGTTTCCAATAAATCTTCGGGAATGTCTTCACAAATAATGTTTCCTAAATGATCTTTATGTTTTAGAAAATGCATTAACAAAATCTCGATATCCTCTCGGCGTTCCCTGAGAGGCGGTATGTGAAGATTGATTACATTGAGGCGGTAGTAAAG
>JABHYP010000209.1 GCA_018656855.1 Candidatus Latescibacterota bacterium
CTGTTGATAAAGAGAACCTGCGGAGAAAGCTGTCTTCACGAGATATTACAGTTGATATTGCCCTCGGCATGGGGCGTGCGGAATCGACTGTTTACACTACGGATATGACACATGAATATATAAAAATAAACGCAGAATACTCAACATAATAAATTATTGAGAAGGATAATATTATGATGGTTCTTTCACCGGCTTTAAAAAGAATTAAACCGTCTATCACCCTCGCAATCACCTCAAAAGCAAAGGCGATGCAGGCCAAGGGAATCGATGTCATCGCATTAAGTGCCGGCGAACCTGATTTCGGCACACCACGGCATATCTGTGATGCGGCAGTAACAGCTATCAAAGAAGGATTCACCCGTTATACACCTGCATCGGGGATCAATGAACTGAAAGAAGTGGTATGTGAAAAATTCAAACGTGATAACGGACTTGATTATACTTCCAAACAGGTTATTATAAACTGTGGAGCCAAGCACAGCGTATTTCTTGCCGTCCTCGCTCTCGTCGGACCGGAAGACGAAGTTATCATTCCATCTCCGTACTGGGTTTCGTATCCCGAAATGGTGAAACTGGCCGGGGGAAAGCCCGTTATTGTCAGTTGTAGTGAAGAAAACGGCATGAAAATTTCGGCGGAACAACTAAGGAAAGCAATAACGCCGAAAACAAAGATGTTCATTCTCAACAGCCCTTCCAATCCGACCGGAATGGTGTATACCGAAGATGAGATAGAGGCTCTGGGAAAGGTTATCGTCGAAACCGGTATATATGTCATTGCTGACGAAATATATGAAAAGCTCATATATGATGGAATAAAACATGTTTCAATCGCCTCATTATCTAATGAACTGCTCAACAGAACGATAACGGTGAACGGCGTTTCAAAAGCGTACTGCATGACCGGATGGCGGATAGGCTATGCAGCAGGCCCGGAAGAAATCATAAAAGGCATGGGAATTTTTCAGAGCCAGGAGACATCGAATCCATGCTCGATTTCACAGAAAGCCGCCCTGGCAGCACTGAACGGCTCTCATGATTTTCTCGGTCCGATGCTCGTTGAATTTGACAGAAGGAGACAATACATCGTTGAGCGGCTTAACAGTATAGAAGGTATAAGCTGCAACAAGCCAATGGGTTCGTTTTATGTTTTCCCTAAAGTTTCGTCTTTTTACGGGAAAAACCTCAGGGGCACTGAAATTGACGGTTCTCTTGCTTTTTGCGAGTACATGCTGAACGAAAAGCACATTGCAATTGTTCCCGGTATCGGTTTCGGAGCTGATGAATATGTGAGAATCTCCTATGCAACCTCGATGGATAACATTGAAAAAGCACTCGACAGATTTGAAAATGGATTGAAAGAATTAGAATAGAACCGGAGTAATTATATGAAAACTTTGAAACTCGGGCTTCCGAAAGGCAGCCTTCAGGAACCAACTTTTGACATTTTAAAAAAGGCAGGTTACCGAATCAGTTTAGGAGAGAGGTCATATTTTCCCTCAATAGACGATCCGGAGATAGAATGCCTGCTCATTCGCGCCCAGGAGATTGGACACTATGTTGAGGACAGTGTGCTTGATGTAGGAATTACCGGTCAGGATTGGATCAGAGAGTACAATTCAGATGTAGCCGAAATTGTTGAACTCAAGTATGCCAGAGGTGGTTTTGTGCCCGTCCGGTGGGTAGTTGCTGTTCCGAAAGATTCCGATATAACCGAACTGGACCAACTCGAAGGAAAGCGCATAGCGACCGAGTTGGTTAGCTTCTCAACGCGTTATTTTAAAGAAAAGGGTATAGAGGCAAAATTCGAGTTCAGTTGGGGAGCAACCGAGGCAAAGCCGCCGGAACTTGCCGATGCCATAGTCGAAGCGACTGTTACCGGTTCTTCGCTCAGGGCAAATAACCTCAGGATCATCAAGACTATCCTTGAATCAACCACTGTTCTTGCCATGAATAGAGACGCTTACAATGATCCCTGGAAACGTGAGAAGGTTGAGAACATTGCAATACTCCTGAAAGGGGCGCTTAACGCTGTGTTTAAGTTGGGACTTAAAATGAATATCCCGGCCCCGAAACTCGAGGAAATCGCCTCGATACTGCCCAGTCTGCATAATCCCACCATATCTCACCTCAAGGACGAAAACTGGCTTGCCCTCGAGGTC
>JABHYP010000210.1 GCA_018656855.1 Candidatus Latescibacterota bacterium
AAGATATTCCCGGACATTATTGGACAATTACCGGAGCAAATACTTTGACAGGTGATCATTATAATACAGGTCCGCTTGACGAAGCGAGCTGGTGGGCAACAGGGGAAGAAAACGATATTCTTCTCTGGACTGTCGATGCTGCAATCGATGATTGGACAGCATCCAAAGCCGAAGGATGGGCAAATAAAGATTACCTACACTATCATGAACTCGTTCGGGTATCAGATGGTATGTTACATCCTAGTAAGGTTGTATGGCTCAAGCATACAGCGGTTACGAGCTTTAATTTTGATGGCGGACCGCATCCCGAATTTGGACCACGTGAAGTAACTACTGGCATCGATGCTCAATTCTTACCTAACGGCGATACTCCGTATGATCCTGATATATCAACCGGTGTTGAAAGTAAGGAAATAATTGAGGTATTTTCTTTAGAGAAAAATTTCCCGAATCCGTTCAATCCAACAACATCAATTGGTTTTACTTTAGCTGAACCTGGCCATGTCGTTTTGGAAGTTTATAATGCTGCTGGCCAGAAAGTAGCAACCCTAGTCAATGGATTCATGAATACAGGGAGTCATTCAGCCATGTGGGATGCGTCAAGTTTAAATTCCGGAGTGTACTTCTACACTCTTAGAACATTAAGATTCTCACAAACAGGGAAAATGATGCTGCTAAAATAGTGTTATATGACCTAAACTTTAAAGAAACAAAGTAGAGTATTTCTCAAAGGCGCTTCAGTTTAATTCTGGAGCGCTTTTTATTAATCTCATCTCAAAATTACAGCATAGTATATTTTCATAGTCAAATCCTCCATTCCACATTTTTTATACATTTTCTATTTTGTGTTGTATATTTTTCAACACCTTAAAATAATCTGAATTTTAAACCTGAAATATTTTTTCGGACTTAAACAAAACATGTTTCCGATAAAATTAACAGATGTCAATCCGTTACCTGCCCGATCAACTCGAGTGAAGCATTAATGCAGACCTTTTCACATTTCGGGCTGAAACGGGTCATTACTGCTGCATAACCTCCCTCAAGATATTCCGCGGCAGTGGGAATATAGCCGCCATGTCCACCGGCAACACCTATTATAAAAGTTTTTTCAAATGAGGAACGTTTTTTTACTTCAAGACCTATCTCGGAAAATACTTCGTTAGGAAATGTGGCAAACACCGCATCTCCGATCCGGACTGCCTGTTGCCGCATGGAAAGCGGTTCGGGATCCGGATGACTTTCAACCCACCTGGCACAGCCAATCGCCAATCCGCTGAGAAACACATCCACACGGTACGAGTCCAGAACGCGTTTTCCTATCGTATCAGCTTTCTTTTCTATTTCCACCAGCTTTTCTTTTGCTTCCTTATCCTGACGTGCCGCTTCCTCAACTGTTATAGGGTAGCTTTCTCTGAGCGGATAATCGAAAAAACCATTTACAGTCTTAATCACCGGATCACCGGAGGTTGAGATTCCATTCAGCGCCTCGAGTACTGTCCATGCCATCCCGGTTCCCTTGAAATCAGCATACCAGAAGTTACGGATACCCATCTCCGCACCGACAGCCGATAGCTCGGCTGAATAACCCACCTTGACATCACCCTGGGCGGACTGGAAATATGCAACCCAGACATCTTCGCCGACATACTCCTTAATTCCCTTGATGGCAAAATAGGGCCAGTCTTCGGTAAAATCCAGGTTATGTAAATCAAGTGTCGAGGGATGACAGCCGTAATTGAATGCAACACCCATGAGCTTTCCCTTTGCATCCTCTATCCTAATAATACCGACTTCCGGGTCGGGGTGAAGGCCGCCGTACTCCATCCTCCGGTCGTTTTTACCGAGGTCAAGCTCCACTGTGGCACCCATGCCAATCCGTCCGGGAACCCGTTTGTTCCACGCTTCTATGGCGCTGTCGGCGGAACGTTTTACGAGAAGTTTCTGGTATTCCTCGCTTGCCTGGCCCACAGTGGGACCGGAATGAGTGTGGGTAGAACTGATGATAATGTTATCCACGGGAATTCCAGTAAGTTCGTTAACTCTTTCGCGGATTTGATCCGTGTATGTATAACTGAGATTACACAGCGCAAGTGTCATAAGCACCACGGTAGTTCCATCCTCACCCTCGATGACAAGGCTGCGCGCGTGGAGATCATCGTGAACTCCCTTCGACACATCGGCACGACGGTATCCCCGCATCGGTGTACCAATAGGCGGGGTTATGATCGTCTCACCCACTCCAACCTTTATCTTCGGGGCTTCAGGGATTGAGCAGCCGATGAAAAAGAGTATTATGCTCACAATCGCGAGCGAAAACAGTGTAATAACATTTCCCGGGCAGTTCCTGTTTATAATTCTAAAAAAAGATTTCATGATAAAAACCTTTCAGCATTTGAAATTAATTTTTTTGTCTATTCAGCAAAACATATTCCATCTCATTTTTCCATGAACTCGACTATATCGTATTTTTCAAGTAAACGGTAATACTTTATTAAATCAAAATTTCTTATAGGTCTGTCTGCCTCGATTTCCACCAGTTCTTTAATCTCGTTAAGATTTCGTTTGCCGTCACACCAGAAATACGATGCTGCAGCCCAGCCTCTTGCATTCCACCACC
>JABHYP010000211.1 GCA_018656855.1 Candidatus Latescibacterota bacterium
CCAAGATATAGACAGTATCTTGCTTCGACCGGCGCTGCCGCAGTTATTGTTTCTAAAGACACTGTAGTGTCAGAATCAGTTGTTCCTCTTTATGTTGATTCTCCCTATTTTGCGCTGGTCAGGATACTCGAACTTTTCAATTACCGAACTCAGGCTGATATTGCCTCGGGCATCGATCCCTCTGCACGTATTCATCCCGATGCTGTATTAGGTAAGAACACGGCAGTAGGCTCCTGTGCTGTAATAGGACAAGGTGTGACAGTTGGCGACGGTACAGTAATAGGCTCATGTTCCGTAGTTCTAAAAGACAGCGCCATCGGCAAAGACTGTATTATTTATCCCAACGTATCGATTATGGATAAGTGTGAGATCGGTGACAGAGTTATTCTCCATTCAGGAGTTGTTGTCGGTTCCGACGGATTCGGTTTTGTTCCCCATGAAGGGAAGTTTTACAAGATACCACAGATAGGCTGTGTCAGAATCGGTGATGATGTCGAAGTACAGGCTGGCTCATGTATTGACAGAGGGGCTTTCGGCGATACCGTCATCGGGAATGGGACAAAATTAGACAACCTTGTTCAGGTGGCACATAATGTGCGTATAGGATCGAATTGTGTCCTGGTTTCGCAGTCCGGTGTCGCAGGTTCCTCAACTGTAGGGAGCGGCGTTAAAATTGGAGGACAGGCGGGGATAGTAGGCCACTTGAATATTGGTGATGGCGCATCAGTAGGTGGGAAAAGTGGTGTTACCAAGGATGTGTCCGCTGGTGATACTGTTTCCGGTTTTCCTGCAAGAAAACATTCGCAGATAATGCGACAGGATGCCGCAATGAGAAAGCTGCCGGAGCTTATTAAAAAAGTCAAGGCTCAGGAAGAAAAGATCAAGGAATTGGAACGAATAATAAAAGAACGGAGCTAATACATGTTTGAAAAACAGGCGACAGTTGCCGGCGAGGTTTGTGTCGAAGGTATCGGACTTCATACGGGCACTCCGAGCAAGGTGACATTCAGACCGGCGCCTATAAACACCGGAGTGGTTTTCAGAAAGATTGATCTTGAAAATGCACCGGAAATACCTGCACTGATAGAATATGTTCAGGATCTAAGCCGCGGAACAACTATCGGTATCGGCGATGTCAAGATTCACACTGTTGAACATGTACTTGCAGCTTTCGCTGGACTCAAGGTTGACAATGCTTACGTTGATATTCGTGGTATTGAGCCTCCCGTATGTGACGGTTCCTCGCTTGAATTTGTGAAAGCGATAAAAAAAGAGGGAATTGAAGAACAGGACTCTCCGCGAGATTACATTTACATTGAGGAGAATATTTTATTTGATGCTGTAAAGGGTGAGGGGGTTGAGCTTCTCGCTCTTCCATCAGACGATTTTCGGATAACATTTATGGTAGATTACCGAAATCCCGCCATCGGCACCCAATATACCTCTATGTACTCAATGGATGAATTCGAATCGGAATATGCCGCGTCGCGCACTTTCTGTTTTTTAAGCGAAGTTGAAATGCTCAAGGAAGCCGGCTTGGCAAAAGGAGGTACGCCTGAAAATTCTCTCGTAGTAATAGACAAGCCCTGGAATGAAAAAGAGGTGACTTATCTTAAAAGTCTGTTTGATAAGGGCATGGAAGTTTCGAAAGGGGAAAACGGTATCCTGAATGGTATTGAGCTCAGGTTTCCCAATGAGTTTGTCCGCCACAAAACACTTGACCTGATCGGCGACCTTTTTCTCGTAGGCCACCCCATAAAAGGGCATATTATGGCCGCACGGTCCGGTCACAAGGCTAATATCGAGTTGGTTAGAAAGATTCGCGCATACTGGGAAAAAAACCGTATAAAGATGAAATACCAGAACAAAAAGACTTCCGGATATCTGTTCGATATTGATGCAATAAGAAAAATTATGCCTCACCGTTACCCGTTCCTTCTCATAGATCGCATTATAGATCTCGTTCCCGGTAAGAAAGTTGTGGGGATTAAAAATGTTACTATCAACGAACCGTTTTTCCAGGGGCATTTTCCCGATCGTCCGGTGATGCCGGGTGTGCTGCTTCTCGAAGCTATGGCGCAGGTTGGCGGTATACTGATGCTTGACGCTGAAATCAAGACGGAAGACAAGTTGATATTTTTTACCGGCATTAATAAAGCCAAGTTCCGTAAACCGGTTGAACCGGGAGATCAGGTACGTTTTGAGCTGGAGATTGTGAGGCGCCGGCAGTCATATTATTCAATGGCCGGCAAAGGGTATGTGAGCGATGATATAGTTGTCGAGGCTGAACTTAGCGCGACTATCATCCAGAGAGAGGATTCTGCCAGGTGAGTGCTAACATACATCCGACTGCAATTGTTGACATTGG
>JABHYP010000212.1 GCA_018656855.1 Candidatus Latescibacterota bacterium
CGTGGTGCTGTGGCTGTGTATTGCCGGTTCAGATCAGATTGCCATTCAGCGCTTTCTATCAACAAGGGATATCAAGGCCGCGAGGAAGTCATTTAAAACAACAATGTATGCCATTGCAGGTATTAATCTGGTCCTGATGTTTGTCGGTTTTGCACTCATTAATTATTACAGAACATACCCGCATTTCATCCCTGACGGCAAAAATCTTGTGGCGGATGTCGATTTCCTCTTTCCGCATTTTATCGTCAGTTATCTCCCTGTAGGCATAACCGGACTCGTTATTGTCGGCCTGGTCGCAGCCGCAATGTCGAGCCTTTCCTCCGGCATTAATTCTACTGCCGCAGTTATTGTTACCGATATTGTTCCTTATGTAAGAAAAAAAATGAACGAGAGAAAAAACAATGTCTCTTTCACGCGGCTTATAAGTCTCATTATTGGAATTCTGGTGGTGATTGCCAGCTCTCTTGTAGGCAAGGTGCCGGGAAATATAATGGAGGTCACCGGTAAAACCGTTAACCTGTTTCAGGCTCCTCTGTTCAACCTTTTCTTCATGGCTATATTTGTACCGTTCGCAACTCCCCTCGGCACGATAGCGGGTGTATTTTATGGCTTAACCGTTGCCGTTCTTATCTCCTTCTGGGACGTTTTGACCGGTAATCCGGGTTTTAGTTTTCTTTGGATTATGCCGATTCCACTTGCTGTCGGTATCATTTTCGGAATCATTTTCAGCTTCATTCCCTCAAGGGGAAAGAAAATGAGCACACAGTTAGCATGGTTTGCGGGAATGATTTTGCCACTTATCGTGATAACAGCGCTTGTGCTGAAACTGGCTTAAATTTATGATACCAGGTTTGTTTCATATAAGCAGGAATTTGATTAGTTATACCCCTGCAACTCTATATTTAAAAAATATCTTTCCGAATACGAATTGTGTATAATATTACATTATACACTTATCAAGTTAGCTCCGCAAAGCCCTCTAAATCCCGCGGAGAGGAACTTATCCTTGCAGTTTCCGAGTGTTTTTTGCCCCCTTTAGGAAGGGACTGTATTTTATATATATTCTTTTGTACTGTTTAAACTGGATAAGACTATTATATTATTCTCGTGCGGTTTTTCCGGAGATTTGAATGTTTAAAAAAATATGTGCAGCTACTGCTGTTTTCCTCTGTCTTGTATTGTCCATCTCAATAGTCAACTGCCTTTTGAGTTGCAGGATTGATCGTGAAACAGAAAGCCAATCCATAATAAATCTGAATTCCGCACATGTCCTCAGCTCCGGGAAAGAAAACGGCAGTACTCCTGAAAAGTTTGAAAATCTGTACAGGAGAGCGCATACCACACTAAAGACAGAGATCGGGGAATATTTCGAGTATTCTGGTGTGATACATGTTCATACAACATACTCGGACGGCGGCGGAACCTACGAAGAGATTATCCATACGGCAGATTCTCTCGGGCTTGATTTTATTATTCCCAGCGACCACAATACCATACAGCCACACAAGGACAACCGGGCGAAAAAGTTTGGCAACATCCTCGTCATTCCCGCCGTTGAAAATTCGATGGACAACGGAGAAGGTCACTTCCTATGCATCGGCGATAGCCTCTCGCTGATCCGGTCAAAAAAAGTCCCTTCGGATTCCGTTTTTCATGATGCCGTACGGAAAGGCATGACAACAATTCTTACACATCCCTTTCATCCAAGAAGAAATGCATGGAAAAACTGGGATATTGGCGAATTCACCGGTATTGAACTTTTCAATATGAACACGAACTTCCAAAACTCTTTGAATCTTCCGAGAATAAACAGAATACTTGCAGGTTTCATTGTTTATTTTTTCAATGATGAGGCATTGAATTACATGCTTTCGTATCCCTTTAAGGAGATGAAGAAATTTGACGAGTTGAATCAGTCCCGTAAACTCATCGGCATCGGCTCTCTTGATGCTCATTCAAATGTGAAAATTTCCAAACGCGCGTCATGGAGGTTTCCGAGCTATGCAAGCATGTTTAATGTTGTACATACAATAATAGTAACCCGTGAGGGGTTTAACGGTCAGTACAAACACGACCGCAACCTTGTTTTAAACGCTGTAAAACATGGTAATTCGTATGTTGGTTTTTCCGGGCTTCAGAATGCGCGCGGATTTCTTTTTACTGCACTGTCAGATTCAGTTGAGGTAATCACGGGAGACAGTCTTGGCATGGGACAAGAAGCCAAAATTCGTATCGTTCTTCCTGACAGCATTAATGTAACAACCCAGTTGATACGAAACGGAAGTATATTAAAAGAATATTCGAAAAAAGGTTTCATTGAGGTCGCGGTATCCGAATCGGGAATTTACCGTGTACAGGCCTTCCAGGAAAGGATAATGCTGCCGTTCTTTCAGAAACGCTCGTTTCCCTGGATACTTTCAAATCCCATTTACATCTACAAAAAAGATGCTGATGTGGATTAAAATTATGGTTTATAGTTTATGGTTTATAGAATGGGGAATGAAGGATAAAGAATGAGTACTCAATTTTCAACATTCAACTTTGAAATATGGCAACAGACAACAGACCATGGACTAATCAAGAACTTGAAACATAGAACCTGAAACTTGAACCTTTTTTTCAGGAGTTTTATGAAAAAAAGAATGACATTCTCACTGATTGCCGGCGTGTTACTTTCCGCAGTGGCTTTATACCTTGCTTTTCGTAATGTACCCTTTACCGAATTTGTCCAGTACATCAAATCAATAAACTTTCTATGGACTGTACCGGTTATGGCAATTGCGTTTTTGAGTTATGTTTTTCGGGTTTACCGATGGGCATATATCCTGAGTTCTATCCGCAAAATTACCTTCTGGGAAGCTTTTCATCCTCTGATGATCGGTTTCATGATAAACTGCGTTCTTCCCGGCAGAGTCGGCGAGTTTGCACGTCCTGCAATTCTGCAAAAAAAAGACAATATCCCCTTTTCTGCCGGGCTTGCTACCATAGTGGTGGAACGTGTATTCGATGTTATTTTTCTTGTCGGGCTCTTCGCCGCTGTGTCGTCAGTGGTCATTATAAATCCGGATACTGAGATTACTTTTGGGAATCATCATTTAAACAGTGAAACTCTTGATGCATTGAGTGGGGGGTTGATGAAGCTGGGCATACTTCTCATTGCAGGAATAATCGTGTTAAGCGTGGATAAAACCCGGGCGATCAGCAGCAGGATAATCATGAGAATACCGTCTCTTTTTTCTTTCAATTCCTCCGCCAGAGAGAAAATAATGGATAAAGTATGTCGTTCTCTTGTAAATTTTATGGAAAACCTTGCATCAGGTTTCGCTCTAATTAAAAATTTCAGAAAAGTTTCCGTTTGTGTCATCTTTTCATTCATTGTATGGATTCTTATGGCATGTTCATATTACGTACTGACTTTCGGCTGTCCGGGAATAGACCTCTCATTAACTGAGATAACTCTGGTTATGTTGATTGTAATTATATTTATTTCCCTGCCTTCAGTACCAGGTTTCTGGGGACTCTGGGAAGCAGGTGGAGTTTTTGCGCTTTCTCTTTTCGGTATTCCGCTGAATGACGCCGCTGGTTTTACACTGGTAAACCATTTTATTCAGGTGGTTCCAGTAATTATTATCGGATTCATATCCGCTGTGGTGATCGGTATAAATATTATTCAGGTCTCGTACGGGGAAACTCCAGACAGCGAATAACTTTCTTTAAAAACAGGATTATGGAAAAAGTATTCTATAAGACTTCTGTATTCAAGGGAATGGCTCTGATCTTAGGTGCATTTTTCCTTATACGCGTGTGGCTCGCATGCAGTTTGAATCTAACTCAGGATGAGGCATATTACTGGATGTGGAGCCGCAATATCGACTGGTGCTATTACGACCATCCGGGAATGATAGCCTGGCTTGAATACGCCGGCAC
>JABHYP010000213.1 GCA_018656855.1 Candidatus Latescibacterota bacterium
AAGGCTTGTTGCATCACCAACAGAAGAAACCATTACATCGAAAGCGCCACCCTTTTTGGTATACGGTGACACAGTGGCTGTAACCACGACCGTTGCAACATTTTTAACCTTTATGCCTGTCGAGGGCACTTCAAGGTCTCCCACGTTTTTCATAAAATTTCCTATCTGACGGATCGTGAACTGCGTCATTTTCCCATCCCCCGTGCCTTCAAGCCCAACAACAAGACCAATTCCAATAAGCTGTATCTCCCGCTGGTCCCTCACCTGCGCTACATCCTTCAGCCTGACAGCTCCTGAGGCTGTGTCAATACACAGGATTACGAGTACTAATACTGTGATCATATACCTAAAACTTTTCATGATGTCTCACCTTTACAGTAACCAGTTGAGTATACGAACAAGGATTCCTGGACGATGTGCTGTAGAGACCGTTCCCTTACCCTTATACGTGAGTTTTGCATTTGCGATCTGATATGAAGAAATGGTATTTGCAGCGCTGATATCCAGGGGCTGAACCACTCCCGACAGCGTTATTACTTCTATATCATCATTAATTTCAATGGTTTTGGTCCCCTCGATAACAAGATTTCCATTCTCGGTAATATCCACCACTTTCACTGTTATTCGACTGGAAAACTCTCCACTGCGAGAACTCGCTCCCTGACCGTTGAACTGGTTGGAAAGATCCAGTGTTCCACCAGCACCCGGAAAAAGACCTTCGAGCGCACCGGTTGTGGCGTCACCCTTTACCTGGCCTTTGGTTTGTTTCTTTGTCGCTGTATTTGTAGTTTTTGATGCCGAATTGGATTCTGATACGATAACAGTCAACACATCCCCGATATTATGTGCTTTCACATCACCGTAAAGCGATACCTCCCTGACTTCACCCGGAAACTCCTGGGCCGGTACCGTAAACGGTGTCAAACACATACCAGATAACGTGAGTACAGAAATAATACATATAATTTTCACCTTAGCCTCCTTCCCTGCACACAAGAACGGTTTTAGAATCGAGTACCGTGCAGGATATATTTTTTCTTGTTGCTTCATTATACACTCTGATAATATCATTCAGCATTCCGTTCTCACGGGCTGTCCCCTTAGCCGTAACCTCGACAAGACCGACGCAGGCTTTCATGATGACACTGTCTCCCCGGTTGATGACCGGCACCGGCTCGACATTTTTCTCGCTGAGAACTGTACCGGCTTTTAGCTTTTTTTTTGCCCGCTTCCCTTCAAGTTCGGACGGAGTAGAAAAATGCCCTTTATGTCTGGTAATATCCATTTTTTTCATGATCACATCATGTTCGGTGAACTTATCTCCGCGATTTTTTTCAACTGCGGCAACGGGTACTATTCCGAAGGATTTTACCCTCGCCATAGCATTGATGCTCCTTGCAATTTCACCTTTGCTGTTCAGAAAGTCAACTTCGAGTCTTACGCTGAAAGTGAGAGTATCTTCGGACGGCGCATTGACACGGATAATCGGGGCTTCAGCTCCCTTTACCGCTATATGTGAGAGAACAGGAACAATCACCTCGATATCCAGTCCGTTTCGTTCTGCATAAGCGTTAAGAGTATCAATGACCGCCTCACGGATAGATTCTGCACGAACAGTATCCGCAGAAACTATATTTCCCGTACACAGCCATAGGATAGACACGAGTGAAACCACAAGAATTATACGCAGTTTGTATTCAGCGATTTTTTTCATATCAGAACATTACCGTTTCAGGTTATTGGCCATCTGAAGCATTTCTTCAGATGTTTGAATAGCCTTTGAGTTTACTTCGTATGCGCGCTGCGCAATAATAAGATTTACCATCTCCTCTACTGTTTCCACATTTGAAAGCTCAAGAAACTGCTGCCTGACCTGGCCCAGTCCATCCTGGCCGGGTATACCTTCGATAGGATCGCCCGAAGCCCTTGTCTGCCGGTAGAGGTTGCGCCCTACAGCCGAAAGTCCAGCGGGATTGAGGAATTTCACCAGAAGAATCTGGCCGATATCAGTGGCTTCGACCTCACCGGCATTAATTACCGAAATCGTGCCGTCAACACCGATGCTTATCTGCTCGGCCTCGTTGGGTACGGTGACCGCGGCTGAAAGCAGGTAACCCTCCGAAGTCACAAGCTCGCCGTCCCTGGAAACCTTAAGTGCGCCGTCACGGGTATATCCCTGCGTTCCATCAGGCAGATCAACCTGGATAAATCCGTCGCCGTCAATAGCAATATCAAAAGAATTGTAGGTTTGTGTAAGGTCTCCCTGGCTGAAAATGCGGTTTGAAGCAACCGCTCTCGATCCGTA
>JABHYP010000214.1 GCA_018656855.1 Candidatus Latescibacterota bacterium
GGCGGGATTTTTCCGGTATTTCAGGTTCTTTTTTTTCGGCAGGTTTCGATAAAGCGAGCAGTTTTTGAACGTTTTCGCTGAAGCCTCGTAATCGAACTGTTTCATGTGCAATCGAATTGATAAAAACGGCTCCTGAGGTATCAATGGAACTAATTCCCGAACCATCAATTACTTCTATATCATCGCAGTTGTAGGGGGAAAGTTTTTTCTCTGCAGTTTCGACTGTGGCAGAGGTTAGTGTCCCTGAGATTGTGAGCACACCATGATCAAAGGTAATGGCGGGTTTATCGTTTTCGGCATTCATGCGGTAACTCACAGGTATTTTGAGAAACGAAGAAGCGTTTGATAACGGGTCTGGATGTCACTTACATTTTCGTACTTCCAGTACTCAACCTTGAAAAGCAGGTTCACATTACTTGTCAGGTTGAGCCTGAGCCTGTTTTCGCCGTCGTAAACCCATGTGTCTCTTTTAGAATCCGGCATGAGAATATCGAATTCAGTATAGAAAAGAACATATCGGCCGATCCGTATATCCCCGAATAAAAGGCATTCAACACCTGTAATTTTCGATTTTGTCATGGGCGACAATATATTCGTTTCTGTATTGAATATACTGGCGTCACGGGTGTATGTCTGACGCGCTCCGTACCCGCCGCGCACATTGAAATTCACCGGAAGCGACTTTATGAGGATTGATGTGATACCAAATCCCTGCTTCAGGTAGACAGGGCTGAATGATCCTCCGAGTTCTATTGTTTCAGCATTTTTTACCACCTCAAGTGTTTCCCCCTTGGAATCTACCCGGACATAATCACTCCGGTCCTCAAACCGGTGTTGAGTTTTAAACAACCGGGTTTCTGCAAAGGCGCGAATATAGGGGCTGAAAATATTACTGAGCCGATAAATATATGTCAGTCTTAACTCAGCTAAGTCGATGTACTTTTGAAGTTCACTGTTACTCTGCATCGAAAGCCCCTCTTCCATGTTGGACCAGATGGGGATAACATGGCGGCCTGATTCATATCGGATGTCGGATATCCATTGAAAGGTTCCGGTAAACCTTGCATCTTTTTCAGTGCCAGATCCGCTCGAGGGTATGTAATTTAAAAGGGCGCTTCCCGCAAGTTCACTGCGTGTTCTCCATTTATTTTCGCGGTTCAAAAGCTGGCGTACATTTGCCATGTGCCCGAAACCGAGAAAATCTCCTGACTCGCTGTCAAGGACAAGGCTTGTTCGTACCAATTCTCCACGTAGAAGGCGTATGGTACCGAAATTGGTCACAGCATTAACATTGTTTCCCGGCTTTACAATCTTATAGACACCCGGCGGTAAAATCCATGTTTTGAGTTCTTCATCGAGTCCCTCTTCAACTCCCTGGCCCATACCGTATGAATTACCGGAAACCAGATCATAAAGCTCGTAATATTCACGGATATTTGCCCGTGATTTATTGGTAACCTCTATGATAAGACCCGACCAGTCGGTCTTTAACACTGTTGTAGCGCCTTCCACAACTTTCACCCTTTTTTTCAACATCTGGTCAACTGTTCCGGAACCATACACGACATCATAAACCCCGGGAGAAAGTACAATGCGATGTCCCATTTTCGCTGCAATTTCTACTCTGCCATTTTTAAGAACGCCATACATGGGTTCGTAATCAGGAATGGTCATGGCAGCACAGAAAACCGCTCCCTTGCCGACAGGTATGATAGTGTTATCCATATCAAGCTGGATAGAGACTGACGGGCTTTCCCAGGTAGTTTCCTGGGCTCTGCACGGTGTTTGAGTAGTGAAACAGAAAAGGCAGAAGGCAAACGGCAGAAGGTAGAAGTTTAAAAGCCGCAATAAGTCGCAAAAAAAGAATTTACCTTGAAGAAGGCAAACGGTGAAGACATTTTTTTTACCGCCTGTTATCAGGCTGATTGAACGATTCATTTTTTCTTTTCCGGGATTATTTCGAACGCCGATTCATCCAGTTTCTCGCCATCAGTTGAATCAGCGCGTGCAGGTTTATTAAGACTGGATTTCTGTGTCGGGATCAGTGTAACTCCCGTTTTTAGGGAAAGAAAAAGAGAATCAAGCTGACCTTCGACTATATCCATTTCTGTCTGGAAGATGGAAGAAAGACCGATAATTGTATGGACCATCTCTACTGAATACACCTGTTTGCGGCGATCGAAAGAATAGTCCCATACCTGAGAACCGTCATCTGTATCAAGCATTTTGAATGTCATTGCAAGATGCGCAAAAAACAAATCTCCCGCATCATACTTCTCAAGCGCTTCGACTGTACC